>NZ_CP075170.1:4477500-4777500 GCF_024399315.1 Chryseobacterium sp. MA9
TTTAAGGGTCGTTGGAGATGACGACGTTGATAGGCTACAGGTGTAAAGACAGTAATGTCATAGCCGAGTAGTACTAATTACCCGTAGATTTATAGTCTATGGTTACTATATAAACCAGGTGCTTTATGTGCATTGAAGGTTTTGTCTTTGTGAAAGTTTTTATCGCTTAAAAACGCAATTGGCAACTAGCAGTTAGCGATTGGCAAAAAGCCAAAAGCAATGAGCAAAAAGCCAGATGCTATATACCTTCTTTAGGGTGGTTTTAGCGGTGGGGCTCACCTGTTCCCATTCCGAACACAGAAGTTAAGCCCACCAGCGCCGATGGTACTGCGAAAGCGGGAGAGTAGGCCGCCGCCAGTTTTTATTTTATTTTTAAAAATCCTTTATCTTATGATAAAGGATTTTTTTTTGTTGTATAACCCCACCTATCCGGCTAAGCCCAGTTCGACCCAACCCAGCCCAACTTACAGATAAATGATGAGCAATAAGTAATAGATAATAAGCAATCATCAATATGTGAATAGATCGCTATTATTGCCCGTTACTGATTATCCATTCTCATTATCCATTCTTCATCTTACTAGCTGATACCTCTTTGCTGTCACTATTACCGTTTAGCATCTCTAATATCTATAATCAAAGTTGATCATTTGCAGCCTGAAATCCGGATCTCCTAATTCATAACTTATAATTCATAATTCTCTTCCTTATAGCCCCGATAGTAATGGTTACCCCGCAGCATGTGTGGGAGAGACATTGGGTTGGAGTTCGGGAGAGTGCTGGCGTGAGGAGTATGAATGAATAGCGGGAAAAGGCTCCTGAAATATCACCAGTTGTTCACTAAACTATTTCCCTGTAGAAACCCGTTTTACTCGAATAAATTCAATAAGTTTGTATCAGTTTTCCAAAAATAATTATAATGTCAGGAAATATTCTGATCATCGATGATGAGATCAAACTCCTTAAATTGTTAGGAATGATCCTTTCCCAAGAAAATTTTAATGTAAAAGAAGCTTCTACAGCACGCTCAGCGATGATAATGCTGGAGCAATATGACTTTGATGTTGTTCTTAGTGATGTTCGTCTTCCTGATGCTTTTGGAGTAGAATTGGTTAAGTCTATTAAAACTAAATATCCTCAGTTGGAAATTATTTTAATGACTGCATTTGGAAACATCACTGATGCAGTACAAGCCATGAAGAATGGCGCTTATGATTATCTGGTGAAGGGAGATGATAATGAGAAAATTATCCCATTGGTGTATAAAGCTCTTGATAAGGTGAAAGATAACAAGTCAAGAATAGTCCAGCAGGTTGTTACCAAAGGTTTTGATCAGATTATAGGTAAATCACCTTTAATTTTACAGGCTAAAAAGTTGGCGGAAAGAGTGGCTTTAACGGATGCTGCTGTGCTTCTTACAGGAGAAACAGGAACGGGTAAAGAAGTCTTTGCCAGCGCTATTCATGAAGGGAGTGACAGGAAGAAAAACAGCTTTGTGGCGATCAACTGTTCAGCATTTAGTAAGGAGATTCTTGAAAGTGAGCTTTTTGGTCATAAACAAGGAGCTTTTACTGGTGCGATTAAAGATAAAAAAGGATTGATTGAAGAAGCTAATGGAGGAACATTATTTCTGGATGAAATTGGAGAGATGCCGATAGAACTTCAGGCTAAGTTGCTCAGAGTTTTGGAAACCAGAGAATTTATCAAAATGGGTGAGACGAAAGTTTCAAAATCTGACTTTAGATTAATCGCGGCAACCAACAGAGATCTGGAGGATGAAATCAAGCAGGGTAACTTCAGAGAAGACCTCTATTTCAGATTGAATGTATTTGAAATCAGTCTTCCGCCTCTGCGTAATAGAAAAGAAGACCTGAAAGTACTTGCAAAGAACTTTATTGATCTTTTTTCTCACAAACTTCACTTGTCCTCTGTTCAGGTGAGTCCGGACTATTATAAAGCGCTGGAGATAAATGACTGGAAAGGAAATATCCGTGAGCTGAGAAACGCTGTAGAACGTAGTTTGATTTTAATGGATAATAATATCCTGGATGCTGGGAGTCTTCCTCATTATTCTGAAAAAGCAGCTCCGGAAAGTGACTCATTGAGCATTCGGTCGCTGGAAAAAATACATATACAGAAAGTATTACAGTACACAAAAGGAAATAAAGCAGAAGCTGCCCGTTTACTGGAGATTGGTATTGCCACGCTGTACAGAAAGCTTGAAGAATATGGATTGAAATAAATCTTTTATCATTTTAATAAAGAGCCTATCATTTTGATAGGCTTTTCTGTTTTTATATAGTTTTGGTTTTTGAATTAATGTATTGATAATCATTATTTTATGTAAGTTATTTCCGAAATGGGCTTTCTTTTGGCATATAGTCTCTGAATAAAATATTTAAAAATGACAATTTCAAGAAAAACGTTTAAAAAGCGGGAGCATTCAACTTTGAGTTTGCTGATTGTATCGTATGTATTGTTGACTCTTTTAACCCTAATGATTAAGATATGATGCTTATAAGTTTAATTCTGCTTTTCGCAGTGTTGTTTTGGCTTTTATATAAATCAGTTGAATTTTTTGATAGAATATAAATTATGTGGAGTTTATTTTTCCTCTCAATACTTGCCTTTGTGTATATCTGTTATGTTTTAATTAAACCTGAAAAATTTTAATTGGTCATGAATACAGAAATTTTAGGCATTATAGCAATGTTTGCTGTCACGTTAGTTATCGGAATATTTTTAGGTAAATACATAGCTAATGTTTATGGATACAAAAAAACTTTTCTTGATCCGGTTTTTGAACCCATTGAAAAGTTAATTTATAAAATTTCGGGAATTAATCCTGCCCGCCAGATGAACTGGAAACAGAATATGTATGCCATGCTGGCGATCAATCTGATCTGGTTCATCATTGGTTTTCTTCTTTTGCTGAATCAGGCCTGGCTGCCTTTAAATCCTGATGGAAACCCGAATATGTCTCCCGATCTGGCTTTTAATACAACCATTTCATTCTTGGTTAACTGTAATTTACAGCATTATTCGGGAGAAACCGGGGTAAGCTATTTGAGCCAGCTTTATCTGATGTTTTTACAGTTTGTAACCGCAGCAACAGGTATGGCGGCAATGGCTGTCCTTTTCAAAGCTTTTAAAGAAAAAACAAGTACAGAATTAGGGAACTTTTATGATTATTTCACAAAATCAATGATCAGAATCTTAGTTCCTATAAGTGTGATTGTTGCTTTAATTCTTTCTGTCAACGGAAGTCCTATGACTTTTGAAGGGAAGGATCATATCATCACATTGGAGGGACAGAAGGCTGATGTTTCCAGAGGTCCTGTATCTGCATTTGTTGCAATTAAACATTTAGGAACTAATGGAGGTGGATTTTTCGGAGCCAACTCGGCACATCCGCTTGAAAATCCTAATTATATCACCAATATGACAGAAATGGTTACTCAAATGATCATTCCTTTTGCATTGGTATTTGCCCTTGGTTTTTATCTGAATAAAAGAAAGCTGTCATGGGTGATCTTTACCGTAATGACAGTCGGTTTTCTCGCTCTTACCATTCCGAATGTTGTGAATGAAACAAGTGGAAATCCTCTGATTACACAAATGGGAGCAGACAGCAGCCTGGGAGCAATGGAGGGCAAAGAAATCCGCTTTGGAAGTGCTTCATCCGGCTATTGGAGTATTGCAACCACAGTTATCTCAACAGGATCTGTGAATTCCATGCATGACAGTACAATGCCTCTCTCGGGGATGAATGAGCTGCTTGCCATGATGATCAACTGCTTCTACGGAGGCTGCGGGGTTGGAATTCTGAACTACTTCATCTTTATCATTCTGGCTGTATTCATCAGTGGTCTGATGGTAGGGAGAACCCCTGAATTTATGGGGAAAAAGATTGAAGCCAAAGAGATGAAAATCGCTATGATTGTGGCTTTATTCCATCCTTTCTTAATTCTTGCAGGAACGGCTTTAACGGCCTATCTACCAGAATTTGGAGCAAAAACATTAAATAATCCAGGTTTCCATGGTTTCAGTGAAATGCTGTACGAATTTACTTCTTCCGCAGCGAATAACGGATCCGGATTTGAAGGACTTGGAGACAATACACCATGGTGGAATATCTCAACAGGAATTGTACTGTTGCTCTCAAGATTCATCCCGATTATAGGACCAGTAGCAATTGCAGGACTATTGGCACAGAAGAAATACATCCCTGAAAGCTCAGGAACACTGAAAACAGATACGGCTACTTTTGGCTTTATGACCCTGGCGGTGATTTTACTGATTGCAGCATTGTCATTCTTCCCTGCATTGACATTAGGTCCTATTGCAGAGCAGATTCAGTATTTCTCAAAATAAAAATGTGAACATTAAAAATTAAAATCAATATTCAACCATTAAGGAAGCCGAAAAGTTGGAGGAAGCTAGTCTGACACTTACTGAAACGTTCACTTAATATTATCCATATCAATCCTCATTATCTGGCAGGCCTTGATGGTTACTATTGATTTACAATGATATAAATTCTTTCAAAAAAATGAAAAATCAGTCACAAACATTGTTTCAGAGAGATTTGGTAAACGAAGCCATAAAACAGTCCTTCGTAAAGCTGAATCCGAAAATTATGTTTAAAAATCCAGTAATGTTCCTGGTGGAGATCGGAACCATTGTCATGTTTATTGTAAGCATGTTCAGTCTTACTGGTGATAAAACCCAGGGAAGCTTTTCCTATAACTTTTTAGTATTTATTATTTTATTTTTCACCGTTCTGTTTGCCAATTTTGCAGAAGCTATTGCAGAGGCAAGAGGAAAAGCACAGGCTGATACGCTCAGAAAAACAAGGGAAGAAACTCCAGCCAAATTAGTGGTTGATAATAAACCCGGATTTCAGGTAGAAACAAGACTGAAGATGTCTGCTGAAATGACATTAGGTGATATTTTCCTTTGTGAAGCCGGAGATCAGATTCCTATGGATGGTGAGATTATTGAAGGTCTTGCAACCATTGATGAGTCTGCCATTACCGGAGAAAGCGCACCTGTAATCCGTGAAGCCGGAGGAGACAAAAGTTCTGTAACAGGAGGTACAAAAGTACTGTCAGACAGAATTAAAGTAAAAGTAACTACAAAACCCGGAGAATCCTTCTTAGATAAAATGATTGCTCTTGTAGAAGGAGCATCAAGACAGAAAACACCTAACGAAATCGCATTAACCATACTTCTGGCAGGATTTACCCTTACATTTATCATTGTTACCCTCACTTTAAAGCCTTTTGCAGACTATGCGCAGACTCCGATTACCATAGCGGCATTTATATCTCTTTTCGTTTGTCTTATTCCGACAACAATCGGTGGTCTGCTTTCTGCAATCGGTATTGCGGGGATGGACAGAGCATTGAGAGCAAATGTAATTACAAAAAGTGGTAAAGCAGTAGAAACCGCGGGAGATATTGATGTTTTACTGCTTGATAAAACCGGAACAATTACCATCGGGAACCGTAAGGCAACTCAATTTCATCCTTCAAACGGAATTCAGCTAGACAAATTTATTAAAGCTTCCGCACTAAGTTCTGTAGCCGATGAAACTCCGGAAGGAAAATCAATCATTGAACTGAGCGCTTTGAAATCCGAAGATTTGCTGGTTGCCAATCCTACGTATATCGATTTTACAGCGGAAACGAGAACTTCAGGAATTGATTTTGATGAAACAAGAATCCGTAAAGGTGCTTATGATACGATAAAAAAACTGACTGAAAAAGCCGGGAATATCTTCCCACAGGAAACCCAGGATGCGGTGACCAAAATTTCTGAAAACGGAGGAACACCTTTGGTAGTAGCCGTAAATGAAAAAGTATGGGGTGTTATTGAACTTCAGGATATCATCAAAACAGGAATCCAGGAACGTTTCCAAAGACTGAGAAAAATGGGAGTGAAAACGGTAATGGTAACCGGAGATAACCCTTTGACAGCAAAATTCATTGCAGAGAAAGCTGGAGTAGATGATTTTATCGCTGAAGCTAAACCTGAAGATAAAATGAATTACATCAAGAAGGAACAGCAGGAAGGTAAGCTGGTGGCCATGATGGGTGATGGTACAAATGATGCTCCGGCGCTGGCTCAGGCAGATGTAGGTGTTGCAATGAATAGTGGAACACAGGCTGCAAAAGAAGCGGGTAATATGGTAGACCTTGATAACGACCCTACAAAATTGATCGAAATCGTGGAAATCGGGAAGCAGCTGCTAATGACAAGAGGAACCTTAACGACTTTCAGTATTGCTAATGACGTTGCGAAATATTTTGCCATTATTCCGGCACTCTTTATCACTTTTATTCCTTCGCTTCAGAAGTTGAATATTATGAATCTTCACAGTCCGGAAACAGCCATATTATCAGCAGTTATTTTCAATGCAGTAATTATTCCGTTCCTGATTCCGCTAGCGTTGAAAGGTGTGGCTTACAAACCAATTGGCGCAAGCGCATTATTGAGAAGAAACCTTTTGATTTATGGTCTTGGCGGGGTAATCGTTCCGTTCATCGGGATCAAAATCATTGATCTGGTAATCAGTTTATTCTATTAAAATTTAAAAAATGAAAAATCATATTGTTTCAGCATTCAGATTAACTCTTGTAATGTTGGTGGTTACAGGTATTTATCTGGCAGTTGTATATGCAGGTTCTAAAATACTTCCCAACAAAGGAAACGGAGAAATTGTTTACAATAAAGGGCAGAAATTGTATGCCAATATCGGGCAGGAATTTAAATCTGAAAAATACTTTCACGGCCGTCCTTCATCTGTCAATTATAATGCAGCAGGAAGTGGGGGAAGCAACAAAGGTCCAAGCAACAAGGAATATCTGGAGATTGTACAAAAAAGAATTGACACTTTAAAAATAGACAATCCTCAAATGGGAGGTGTGAAAGTCCCTGTAGAACTGGTTACTGCCAGTGGTAGCGGACTGGATCCTGATATTTCTGAAGAAGGAGCTTTGTATCAGGCAAAGAGAATTGCTAAAGTGAGAGATATTTCAGAAGAGCAAGTTAAAAGCTTAATTAATAATCAAACTGAAAAGCCTTTCTTAGGACTTTTCGGACCATCAAAAGTAAATGTTCTGAAGCTTAATATCGCTTTGGATCAATTAAAATAATTCAATTCATATATGACAAAAAGAAGAATTGAACCATTAAGCTGATTGAAGGAGCCAAGCAGCATTAAGAAAATCTATGATTTTAAAATATTTTTCATTTATAATTCGCCTGCAAATCCTTAACTTTTCTTAATAGCTAAATTCTTCTTACTGTCTAAAAATAATATAAAAATAACGTGAAAAAATATTTAGTTATAGGTGCTGTATTGGGAATGTTTTTCTCAAAAGCCCAATCATCAGATTCATTGAAAATAGGGAATAAAGTGACATTTTCCGCTTATGCAGAACTTTTTTATACCTATGATTTTAATGAACCGGGCAATCATATGCGTCAAAACTTTTTATACTCATATAACAGACACAATGAAGTGAATCTTAATCTGGGATTGGTTAAGGCCAGCTATCAGAGTGAAAATCTCCGTGCCAATGTAGCTTTAATGGCAGGAACTTATGCCCAGGATAATATGGCTGCTGAACAAAATGCACTGCGTTATGTCAATGAAGCCAATATCGGGATCAAAATTTCTAAAAATAAAAACCTGTGGATTGATGCAGGGATCATGCCATCTCATATCGGCTGGGAAAGTGCTATAGGAAAAGATAATATCAATCTGACCCGAAGTTTTGCTGCCGAAAATTCTCCCTATTTTGAAACAGGCGCCAAAATTTCTTATACTTCAGATAATGGAAAATGGTTTTTAAGCGGATTAGTATTGAATGGCTGGCAGAGAATTGCAAAACCGGAAGGAAATCAGAGTATTTCTTTCGGATATCAGGTGACCTATAAACCTAATGATAAAATTACCCTGAACAGCAGTTCATTTATTGGGAATGATAAAGCTAAAGAAGACAAAAGAATGCGCTATTTCCATGATTTGTATGGAAGCTTTCAGCTGACAGATCAGTTTTCCGCGGTATTGGGATTTGATATCGGAGCAGAGCAGAAATCAAAAGGAAGTGAGCAGTATAGTATCTGGTACAGCCCGAATGTTCTGATGAAATATCAATTAGACAGCAAATGGGCGCTGGCAGGAAGATTAGAATATTACAATGATAAGAACGGTGTGATTATTAATACCGAAACTCCTAATGGATTTCAGACCTTCGGATATTCTCTTAACGTAGATTATGCGATCTTTAAAAATGTAGTTTTCCGTACAGAGGCAAGAGGCTTTACTGCTAAAGATGCCATTTTTGCGAAAAATGATGAATTTAGAAAAGGAAATTTCTTCATTACAACAAGTCTTGCAGTCTGGTTTTAGCAGCCAGTTTAATCACAGTGAAAAGTGTTTAAAATAAAATTAAAAAGAATAAAATCAATGTCATCAGCAAAAGATTTTTTAGAACTTATCCAGAAATCCCGTAAAGGAAAATTCAAAATTTATATCGGGATGAGTGCAGGTGTAGGAAAGACCTTCCGTATGCTTCAGGAAGCGCATTCCCTTTTGCGGAATGGCATTGATGTAAAGATTGGCTATATAGAAACCCATGGCCGGGAAGAAACCGTGGAGCTGGTAGAAGGACTTCCTGAGATTGAAAGAAAATCGGTCTTTTATAAAGGAAAAAATCTTGAGGAAATGGATCTTCAGGCCATTATCAATGAACATCCTGAAGTAGTTTTGGTTGACGAACTTGCTCATACCAATGTAGAAGGTTCCAAAAATAAAAAAAGATGGCAGGATGTCCTGGAAATCCTTGATAACGGAATCAATGTCATCAGTGCCATGAATATCCAGCACATCGAAAGCCTGAATGAAGAAGTCAAGAAAATCACTGGAGTAGAAGTAGCAGAGCGGGTTCCAGACAAGATTCTTGCACTTGCAGATGAAGTAGTTAATATTGACTTAACGGCTGATGAACTGCTGACCCGCTTAAAAGAAGGGAAAATCTATAAAAAAGAAAAAATTCAGACGGCACTCAGTAATTTCTTCCAGAGTGGGCATATTCTACAACTTCGTGAGCTGGCTCTAAAAGAAGTGGCTACCCATGTAGAAAGGAAGGTGGAAACGGAGATCAAAACTGAAAATTTTAAACCCATAAAATTCCTGGCCTGTATCAGCAGCAACGAGAAAATTGCCAAAACGATTATCAGGAAAACAGCGAGATTAGCCAGCTACTATAACAGTCCATGGACTGTTTTGTACGTTCAGAAGCCATCTGAAAATCCGGAAAAAATTGCACTTGATAAACAGCGGTATTTAATTAATAATTTTAATTTAGCACAGGAATTGGGCGCCAAAGTAGTCCGGGTCAAAGAAAGCAGTGTTTATAATGGGATACTGGAATATGTGATTGCCCATAATATCACAACGGTCTGCATTGGAAAGCCTCATGCCAGTTTCTGGCAGCGAATGCTGGGCTACAGCTGGATCTATACCCTCATGAACAGGCTGAATGAAAGACAGATAGATATTATTATTTTATCATAAAAATAATGAAACTTAAAACGAAACTTACTTTAGGCGTTGGCCTTTTATTTCTGCTGATCGTTCTGCTTTCAGTGATAGGTTCTGTGTATATCAATAAATTAAAATCCGATACTGAAAAGATCCTTACTGCCAATTATAACAGTCTGGAATTTTCCAAAAATATGCTTCTGGCGCTGGATAACATCAGTACAGACAGTACTGTTGCAATAGCAGATTTTAGAAAAAATAACAAGCTGCAGGAAAAAAACCTTACAGAATTTGGGGAAAAAGAGGCCACTCAGAACCTCAATATGCATTTCAGCAGCTATCTGAAAGCACCGGATATCCATAAAGAAAAACTCATCCGTGAGGATCTGGCCAAGATCATGTCTTTGAATATGAAAGGCATAGAACGCAAGAGTGACATTGCGATCATTACAGCAGAAAACGCTACTTTTTGGATCGTAAGTTTAGGAACTGTATGCTTTCTGATTGCTTTTATCCTGCTTTTCAATTTACCACAAACCATTGCAGAGCCTATCAATCAGCTTACCTTCAGTATCAAACAGATTGCCGATAAAAACTATAATGAAAGAGTTCATTTTAAAGGAAGTGAAGAGTTCAGCAGTCTGGCAGATTCATTCAATACGATGGCGGAGAAACTTCAGGAGTACGAAAGTAGTACGCTTTCCAAACAGTTGATGGATAAAAAACGTATCGAAACATTGGTCAACAACATGCATGATGCGGTTATTGGCCTGGATGAGAATCATTTTATCTACATGATCAATGATGAAGCTTTGAAGATCACCAATCTCCATAAAGAAGATATTATTGGAAAAACGGCTCATGAAGTAGCAATCAACAATGATCTGATACGTGAACTGCTGAAAAATGTTGACCACCCGGTAAAAGATCCGATTAAGATTGTTCGCGATAACAAAGAAAATTATTTTGAACAGGATATTATTCCTATCAATATTGTAAAAACAGGTGAAAAGGAGAAAAAATATATTGGAAAGGTAATTTTACTGAGAAATATTACCCCTTTTAAAGAACTGGATTTTGCCAAAACGAACTTCATTGCAACCATTTCCCATGAATTGAAAACTCCAATTTCAGCCATAAAAATGGGCGTTCAGCTCCTTGGAAATCAAAAATTCGGAGAACTGAATGAGCAGCAGCAGGAATTGTTAAAAAGCATCAATGAAGACGGACAGCGATTATTGGATATTACAGGTGAATTGCTTAATCTTTCTCAGGTAGAATCCGGAAATATCAGACTGACTGTAGAGAAATGTTCCCCTAAAGAAATAGTACAAACTGCTGTAAAGAATGTTGAAAAGCTTGCCGAGCAGAAAAATATTTCCATCAGCACAGAATATCTTCTGGAAGAAACTGATGGTGTAACTGCAGATTTTGACAAAACAGTCTGGGTAATGAATAATTTCCTGACCAATGCCGTAAAACACTCTTTTCAGGATGAAAATATTAAGATTGTGGTAAAAACTGGATTCGTTCATTCAGTTCAGTATTATTGATACCGGAAGCGGAATTGATGAAAAATACCACCCGCCAGATCTTTGACCGTTATTTCCAGGTTCCGGGAGAACATCAGAATGGAACAGGACTCGGTTTGGCCATTTCGAAAAATTTTATTGAAAAACAGCATGGAGAAATCGGAGTGAAGAGTTCTTTAAATAATGGAAGTACATTTTACTTCAGACTGCCAGTTTCATAAGGATTAAATAACGTATTTAAACACCTTATAGGTTTTATAAACCTATAAGGTGTATTCATCTATTTGAATAAAAAAATCAGATCCTTCTCAATTAAAAACTAACAATCCTATTCTTTATATTTGCGATAAAAATAACAATGAGAAAAACTATAGGACTCTTATTATTTTCAGTTTTGCTAAGTATCCGGGTCTCTGCTCAGACATTCACGTTAGAACAGCTTAAGGGATTCAACAAACTTACCATGGATGAGTTTAAAAAAGAGATGAAACAGCTTCAGTTCAAATTTTATGACAGAACAGAAGGCTTAGGTTTCCTCTTAACAGAATATGATTCCCCGGACTACACATCGAAAATCGGAAAGTTTGAATATGCTGAAGAAAAATCGGAAGATAGGATTGAATTTGAGTTTAAAGACAAGAAAGAATATGATAAGTACCTTAAGCTGATACTGGCAGCTGGATATAAAGAAACTGAGAAGGGAAAGATTATTACCAAAGAGCCTTATGTAGATTACTATAGAAATAAAGAACATATCAGGTTGATCTTGCCTAAAGCAGGGCAAAAAAATCCGTACACCATTATTGTTTTCAAATAAAATCTGAATTTTAATGTAGATTTGAAAAATATAAAAAAGGCTGTGAAATCTATCACAGCCTTTTTACATGAATATTGGGTAAGTTTAATCCTTAATAAACTTTTGTACAATTATTTTGTCTTTTGTGAAGGCTTTGAGAATATAGTTTCCTTTAGAAAGCTCAGAAACAGGAATTGAGTTTCCTTTTACATTTGTTGAACTGATAATTCTTCCGGCTGCATCATAGATTTCAGCTTTTATAATTTCATTTTTAGATTGAATATTTAAAATATCTCTTACCGGATTCGGATATATGGAAATAACATTGTTTTCTTTATCAGTTTCTGCTGTTGCTAATACATTTTGAACGCTTGTTGTATAAGTATTGGTAATAATCGGAGCATTGTAATCGAAGTAAATATTGGCTGTATTGCTGAAGCTATTACCAAGATTTAAGGTAGACTTGGTTTTAATTTTGAATGAAACATATCCGTCATTATTTGCATCATCAAAAGGCAGTTGGATATTTTCAAAGATGAATTCTACTGTATTCGGATTGGTAATTCTTGTTGCAAAATTGTGACTTCCGTTCAATGCAACTAAACTTGATATGTCAAATTTAGAAGTATCAATAACATCCTTTACCACAATATTCTGTGCATTTGCGGTACCTGTGTTTTCAAACCTGATCAGATAATGCACATAATCTCCAACCTGGGTTTGCGTAATAGTAGTTCCTTCCAGACAAGTCTTATCATTCGGGTCAAAAGAATTGACTACCGATTGGTTCAACGTGAAATTATTGTCAACTGGTGTTTCATCAGTAGCTCCATTGATTTGTGATGTGTAATGCAGAATGTCACCGCTGTTTAACGATGGAGTCTGTATTGGGGTATTTAATTTCAGTGTTACGGTGACTTCTCTGGTTTCAAGAGGAAGAAGATTGTTGAAATTCCATGTTAAAATACCAGTAGATTGTGTATCCGGAGCAACTGTTGCATTCATGTAATTCATCAGATTGTCGTTGAAATTGAAAACAATATTTCCTGATTGGGCCACAGTTCCTTTGTTTTTGTAAACAATTTTGTATTTGGTATCAAATCCTGGAATAGCAGCTGTTACAGGAATAATCAGGACTTCAAGATCATTATGAGTTCCGTTCGCTGTTAAGCAGAAATTTTGATTCAAAGGGCTTGTTTGTGCCGGAAAGTTTACTGTTAAAGTACTTGGAGATATGGTCCAATAGGCTGGATTTTCTGAAATTGGCGTAATTGTATGAGCACCTGTTTGTAAAGGAATAGAATAATTTCCTGATGAATCAGCAATCATATTTCCGGAAACAGAACCGCTTGTAATCGAAAATTTTTGGAAAGATTTGTTAACATCATTGATATCACAGCCATTGTTGTTAATATCATATCTTGTATTTCCGGTAACTTTATAATAAGTACCACCCGGTGTAAATGAACAATAAGAATTTAAATTAATAGTATTGAGAGAATGCGTAGATAAATAATTACTGATCGCCGCGAAATCTCCATCATCACAGCAAATATATTTAAGATTAGGATTGTTATTATTAATATGAAACCAGGATGTGACATTCAGTATATTTCCTCCGCTTTTCAGATTAATATTTTTCAGAAGTGCATTGTCATAGATCGTGATGTTTTCCAATAAAGGATTCATACTTAAATCCAGTGTTGTAAGATTATTATTTAAAGTACTAAACTGTCTTAAAGCTGGAAAAATGGAAAGATCTATAGCTGTCAGACCTGTAGATTGTAACCCAAGAGACTCTATGTTCGTTGTACTGACCAGAGATAATGTGGAGATCGGGCTTTGTGAAAGATATACAGTATCTAGGTTTTGTAGATTATGTAACTGAAGCGTTGTTAAAGAAGTACAATTATAAATTCCCAAATTATTCAGATTTGTACAACCGGTTAAATTAATATTATTTGTTGAAGTGCTGTTTCTTATTTGAAGCCATTCCAAAGCACTCATATTACTAAAATCCAAAGATTGGATATTAGTCTTATTGATCTCCAAAGATTTCAAATTAGGGCAAAGGCTAAGATTAATGGCATTTATAGGTTGCGTAGAATTCAGATTGTTAATAAGCAGACTTTTCAATGAATTGCTTTGTAAGTTATAATTCGTAATATTATTATGCTCGGAAGACATTGTTGCTAAAGATGTACAACCTGCAATATTCAGAGAAGTTAATTGTGAATTATAGTTTACTGTTAAAGCGATGAGGTTAGTCATAGTACTTACGTCAACAGTAGAAACAGAAGTTCCGAATAGATACAACTCTGTTAAATTAGTAAAGCTTTTAATCCCTTCGATGGATTGAATATTTACTCTGTTTCCATAATAAAGATCAGACAGCTTTACAACATTATTGGCTTCACTTTGTTGTATGATGCCATCGTTATTAGTGTCAACGGGAATATTGCTTCCATATTGATCTTTTGCATAGCCATTACTGTAATTAGCTGTTAACAAGAAATTCTTAAAAGCTGCGTCCGGGATATTCACATTTTGCGCTTGAAATACCGCAAAAAGCATCATAGAAACGATGAGGTAGATTTTTTTCATGTATTATTAGTTTATAGTTATTTTTGTAATTATAAAGCAAAAATAAACCATTAAGAGGAATATCTTAATGGTTTAGTAAATAATTATTAAAAATATTTATTATTTTTCAATCAGATCCAGAAACTGCTGCTCATCCAGAATTGTAATTGTTCCGATATCCTGAGCTTTTTTCAGCTTGCTTCCGGCTTTTTCACCTACTACAAGATAGTTGAGGTTTTTTGAAACTGCAGAAATATTTTTTCCGCCATGCTTTTCTACCATTTCCTCAGCAGATTCTCTGGTGAATAAAGACAGTTTTCCGGTGAAAAGGAATGTTTTCCCTTCCAGAACATTGGATAATACTTCATTCGTGCTTTCTCCTTTTTCAAGCTGTACACCATAAGATTTTAAACGTTCGATCATCAATACGTTTTCGGAATTCTGGAAGAATTCTACGATGCTTATTGCAATCTTAGCCCCGATATCTTCTACCTGGCAAAGCTCTTCTACAGTTGCATTCTTTAACTCCTCAATCGTTGGGAAGTTTTTGACAAGTTTCTTGGCAACCGTTTCTCCTACATGCTTAATCCCGATTCCATATAATACCTTTTCAAAAGCAATTTCTTTGGATTTTTCAATTCCTGAGATGATGTTCTGAGCTGATTTCTCAGCCATTCTTTCCAACGGAAGAAGCTGTTCTTTCGTCAAAACATAGAAGTCTGCAGGATTTTCGATCAGTTTTTCTCGGTACAGCTGTTCAATAGTTTCACTTCCAAGATTGTCAATATTCAATGCTTTTCTGGAAACATAGTGAATCATTCTTCCAACCACCTGTGGCGGGCAGTGAAGTTCGTTCGGACAGAAATGGATGGCCTGATCTTCAATTTTCACCAGTTCTGTTCCACATTCAGGACAATGTTTAATGTATTCAATTTCTTTGCTTTCCTCAGTTCTTTTATCCGTGTTTACGCCTACAATTTTTGGAATAATTTCACCTCCTTTTTCTACATATACGAAATCATGTTCATGAAGATCCAGTTTCTTGATGATATCCTCATTATGCAGAGAAGCTCTTTTTACGATAGTTCCGGCCAGTAAAACAGGTTTAAGATTAGCAACAGGAGTAATGGCACCCGTTCTTCCTACCTGATAAGAAACACTTTGAAGTTCTGTCTCTACCTTTTCTGCCTTAAATTTATATGCCATTGCCCAACGAGGAGATTTAGCCGTATAACCAAGCTGTCTCTGCTGCTGCAATGAATTTACTTTTAAAACAATTCCATCAATTTCAAAAGGAAGATTATGACGTTCTGTATCCCAGAAAGTAATAAACTCCTGTACCTCAGCCATGGTTTTACATAATTTTGCCTGCTGAGACGTTTTGAAACCCCAGCTCTGTGCTTTCTGAAGAAGCTCCCAATGTGTTTCTGCAGGAATATCTTCAGATATGTACTGATACAGTACAGAAGAAAGTCCACGTTTTCTCACCTCAGCGCTGTCCTGCATTTTCAAACTTCCGCTGGCTGTATTTCTTGGATTCATGAAAGGGTCAAGACCTTCTTCTTCACGAAGCTTATTGATTTTATCAAAGTTTTTTCTGGTCAGATAAATTTCTCCACGCATAAAAAACTGAGCCGGGAAATCACCTTTTAATGTCAAAGGAATATCTGAAATGGTACGTACATTCGGGGTAATCTCATCTCCCTGGAAGCCGTCGCCACGGGTAACTGCCTGTGAAAGTTTTCCGTTTTCATAAAGAATAGAAATGGAAGCACCGTCATACTTTAGTTCAGCAACAAATTCTACAGGGTCTTCAATGGTTTTGATAATTCTTTTTTCCCAGTCTTCCAGGTCGTCAAAATCATAAGAATTATCCAGAGAGTACATTCTGAATTTATGCTGAATGGTAGGGAAAACTTTGGTAACACCACCACCTACACGTACAGTAGGCGAGTTCTCATCATAAAACTCTGGGTATTTAGCCTCCAGATCCTGAAGTTCCTGCAGAAGCATGTCGAATTCAAAATCCGTAATGGTGGGTGTATCCAGTTGATAATAGTTGTCGTTATGCTGGTGAAGCTCTTTGCGGAGCTGTTCTATCTTTTGTTGAATGTTTTCAGACATTGGTTTTCTAATCTTTTGAGCAAAAATAACTAAAGTAATGCATTTAAAAAATAACAGAATTAAATAGTACAGGAAAATTAAAAATACGTAATATGTCTTAACAGATTGGTTCTGTTAGAAATAAAACTTTTGTTTAAAGTAATTTAACATAACGTTCTGATTTAATTAAAAAAATGTTAAAGCTTTCTTAAACACCCTGGTGTTAAAGTCAAAATACCTTTGCACATCTGATTAAAAGAAACCTCAACCTGATCTATTAACATGAAAATCAAAGAGGTTTCCTGGCGAATATCAAAAAATTAATCATAAAGATCTTCGGAAGAAATGAAAAAAGTAAAGATTGTACTGGGATTATTGTTTTTAGGGCTTGGGACAATGGCTTATGCACAGACCACACAAGCTTCTATTGTAGGGAAAGTTATTGGGCCGGGAAGTATGGCTCAGGAAAAAGTGAAAGTAACGATCGTGAATGAGTCTACAGGATTCAGAACGGAAACGGAAACAAACTCAAAAGGGGAGTATATTTTTAAGGAAATTCCTCTTGGAGGCCCTTATACAGTTATTGTAAACGATGATAAAAAAGAAGGTTACAATGTGAACTTTGGAGATCAGGTCACTGTAAATATGGATCTGGGGAATGAAAAGAGTATTGAGGAGGTAAAAATTATCGGAAACCTGAAAAACAAGATCGGAAATCTTGGAGCTGCTACAGCAATTTCAGCGAAAAATATCAGCATACTTCCGGTGAACGGACGAAACTTTGCCAATCTTGCAGAGTTATCACCACTAAGCGGAAAAGGCGGAAATCTTTCCGGGCAGCTGGGATCTTCTACCAATTTTACGATTGATGGGATGACGGCCAAAAACCCTACTTCTGCAGGAGCTACTACCAGCCGAAGCGGCGCCCCTTTCTCTATCTCCATTGAAGCAGTACGTGAATTTAAAATTACTACCAACCAATATGATGTGACATTGGGAAGAAGTGGAGGAGGAACGGTAAGTGCTGTTACCAAATCAGGAACCAATAAATTTTCAGGAAGTGCCTGGGAATATTTAAGAACAAACTGGCTTTCCAGTCCATATGACATCAGAGGAAACAAAAGAAACAATGATTTCTCTACTTCTCAGTTCGGGTTTTCATTGGGTGGACCTATCATTAAAAATAAATTACATTTCTTCGTAGCATGGGATCACCAGCTGGATTCAAGACCTTTAGTGATTGCAGATATCAGATCTCAGGATGATGAAAAGAGATTCAATACTACCACGCAGACGCTTAATCAGTTTCTGGATATTGCACGGGCAAAATATGGGGTAGGAAGCAGCCCGCAATTCGGAACATTTGATAAAGTGAGAAACTCTGATGCCGCTTTCTTACGTCTTGACTGGCAGATCAACGAAAAGAACTTATTAACACTTAGAAATAATTTTACTTACGACCTTAATAAAAACGGTCTTGGCGATAATACCAATATCAATTTCTTTGAATCTTATGGGAATGACAAAAACTTTGATAACAGCTTGTTATTAACTTTAAGATCAAACCTGCAGCCTAATTTAACCAATGAATTGAAAGCGCAATATCTTTATACTTTCCAGGACAGTTATCAGAACAACCAATTGGGTAAACCTGTCCCGAGAGCTATTGTGGAGGGAGTGTCTTCAAGTGCAGGGTCTACCAATATTCAGATAGGAGGACACCGTTTTGCCCAGGAAAGTTTTAGAAATAATGTATTTCAGATTGTAGATAATTTATATTACAATACAGATAAAGTAAAATATACTTTCGGAGCAGATCTGATGTATACAACAGCAAAATCGGTATACGGAAGTGAGGTGAATGGAAGATTCCATTTCCAGGGAATGAGCAATTTTGATGCAATGACGCCTTACAAATTCTACAGAGAAGTTCCTTTGATGGCCGATCCGTCTGTAAGATCAAACATATGGAACATCGGTCTATACGGGCAATTCCAGACTAAAGTGGCTAAAGGTCTTGATTTAATGGCTGGTTTAAGATTAGACTACGGTGGTTACCCGAAAGCAGAATTCAACCAGAAACTGTTTGATGAAATGGGAATCAGAACTGATAATCAGATCAAATCATTTGTAATTCAGCCAAGATTCCAGTTTGACTGGAATATCAATGAAGGAAATAAAGACTTCCTTAAGTTCGGTGCCGGAATTTTCTCTTCGGATATCAACAACTATATGATCATTAACAACCTTGTATTCGATGGAAAGCATCTTGCTACAGTGGATGTAACAGGTAAAGATGTTCCGTTCCCAGATTTCAACAGCTACAGAAATGATTATAACTCGGTTCCGTCTCTTTCCCAGTATCAGATTCCAACCATTAACTATACCGGTAAAGATGCAAAAATTCCAATTGTTTATAAAGCAAATATTTCTTATACCCATTTCTTCAATGAAAGATTCAGAGCAGGAATTGCAGGCTACATGGCTTTGGGTAGAAATAATTATTTTTACTATGACAGAAATATGGTAGCCAACCCTTTCTTTACATTAGCGAACGAAGGAGGCAGAGGAGTATTTATCCCTACAGGAGCTATTACCAATAATGATAATTCAAAAAGTGTAAGTTTTGACTGGAAACAGGGAAGAATTAATAATAATTTCGGAAGAGTACTGGAATTGGTGAGTGATGGTAAAGTAAATCAGTTCTCATTCGTGATAGATACAAGTTACCGTTACTGGAAAGATGGGGAAATCACGGCAAGTTATACATGGTCTGACATCAAAGACAATACTTCTTACAATGGAAACGTAGCAAACTCTGCAACATTATCTACCATGATTCAGAGTGATCCGAGAGATTTAAGAATGACTTATTCTGACAACCAGTTCAGAAATAAAGTGGTCATCTATGGGAACTCTCCTACCATTGCAGGATTTACATTAGGAATCAGATATTCAGGAATCGGAGGAACTCGTTTCTCTGCAACAACAGGCGGAAATATCAATGGTGACTTTGTAGATTCCAATGACCTTGCTTTTATCTTCCCGAACCTTACCAAATCTATTTTGGATGATCCACAGGTAGGACAAGCTCTGAAAGATTATATCAACGAATACAACGGAAAAATCGCAGAACGTAACGGTGGTAAAAATGGATTCTACGGCGTTTGGGACGTTCGTGTAGCGAAAAAAATTAAATTCGATAAAGTGGGGGCTTTTGAACTTTCTGTAGATATCTTCAACGTAGCAAACCTTCTTAATAAAGAATGGGGTGTAAATAACTCATATGGAAATACCTCTCTGTATAAAGTAACCAGATTTAATAAGGATACCATGCAGTATGAATATACCAAAAACGTAAGTGGAGGAGGTTTGGTTCCAATGACAGGAAATCCATACCAGATCCAGATTGGTGCGAAGTATTCCTTCTAATAATTATCTTTTTCAATCACTGAAGGCATAAAAGAAAATGAGTCAGCTATTGTAAATCTTACTTAGCTGTAATCCGTAAATCTTTTATGTCTTTGTGGTTTTCATTTATTAATAACTACCTTTATCAGGAAGTTTCACGACTTTATTTTTAATAATTTAAATTATATTATGAAAAATTTTATCTTAGGGTTAGCAGTTTTAAGTACAGTTATGATGAAAGCACAAACCCAGATCATTGCCCATAGAGGATATTTCCAGGCTCAGCCTCCTACAACGGAGAACTCAATTCAATCATTGGAAAATGCCCAGAAATTAAAAATATATGGGTCTGAATTTGATGTAAGAATGACAAAAGATGGTGTATTGGTGGTCAATCACGATGAACATCATGGTAAAATGGAAATTTCTGAAGCTACATTCAAAGAACTGGAAGCATTGAAATTATCCAATGGAGAAAACTTTCCCACATTAAAAGACTATTTGAAACAGGGAAAAAAAGATAAAGCTCTGAAGCTGATCGTTGAGATCAAACCAGCCAAGACTCCGGAAATTGAAAATGAGATCACGCAGAAAACAATCAAAATGATCAAAGATATGAAGCTGGAATCTCAGAGTGAGTTTATTTCTTTCAGCCTTAATATCTGTAAAGAGATCAAAAAACAGGCACCTTCCTTTAAAGTTCAGTATCTGAATGGAGAACTGTCTCCTGAGCAGATCAAAAAAGAGGGATTGGATGGTATGGATTATCACTACAGTGTTTTCCAGAAAAACCCTACCTGGATTGCTGATGCAAAAGCATTGGGATTAATTACCAATTCATGGACCGTAAATGACGTTGCCGTATATGATGAATTGAAAAAGCAAGGAATCGGGTTTGTAACAACCAATATTCCTGATCAGTTGAAGAATAAATAACAGTTGAAAATTTCTCACAAAGAGTACAACTGAAGAATGAAACATTCCTCTCCTCCGGAAGGGTGGCGAAAACTCAAAGAATTTTTGACAGGGTGGTTTACAACACTTCTCGCCAGATTCGCAACAATTAACAATTTACACAGTCTGCCCTTTATAAAAGGCAGACTGTTTCTTTTTTAAGGGCTAAGCCCCTTATATTAAGAAATAACAAAAAAATAGCGTAATTAATATTTATTTAATGTTTTGTAAATCAGGTTTTTATGTATTTTGTGTAGTATTATCTCAAGTAAAGACAATAAAGATACATAAATATGGCTGTAGAATAGTATTAAAAAGACTTAATTACTTAATTGTTTGTTAATTAGATGTTTATCTAATGTTGTTAAGGGTAGATTAATATATCGTTTAATAAATTTTTAAGAAACGTTAAAACTGTGTTAAGATCATCCTTGTAATGTCGCTTTAATTTTGCGCAAACAAAAAGGAAATGCGTAAAGAGACACAAAAACTGTTGGTTTTGTCACTGTTAGGATTCGTCAGCGTTAATCTGGCAGCTCAGCAGAAAGCTAAAAAAGACACGATTAAAGGACTTGATGAAGTGGTGGTAACTGCTTTAGGGATCAAGAGACATGACAGGGCTTTGGGATATGTTGCAGAAAAAGTAGAAGCCAAAACATTTGAAGAAACCCAGAATAACAACTGGGCACAGTCAATGGAAGGGAAAGTGGCAGGTCTTAAAATTCAGACTGCCGGAGCAGGGCCGCTTGGAACTTCCAGAATTACTTTAAGAGGAGAAAAATCTATTATGATGGATCATAACTACGCTCTCATTGTAGTGGATGGCGTTCCATTGGGAAATTCTACTACAGGTTCCGGTACTGCAGCTTATGGAGCAGGTTCCGGAGGAGATGTTCCTATTGATCTTGGAAACGGACTGAACAGCATCAATCCGGATGATATTGAATCTGTAACTGTATTAAAAGGAGCTTCTGCAGCCGCATTATATGGATCCCGCGCAGCCAACGGAGCATTAATGATCACTACAAAATCCGGAAAAACAAAGAACGGAAAGCTGAGAGTAACTTTTAATTCTTCTTCAAGCTTTGATTCCGTATTGAAATGGCCGGACTGGCAGTATGAATACGGACAGGGAACTCTGGCAACCAATACAGCAGGAAATTTTTACTACTCTTATGGGCTTTCCGCAGATGGACCAAGCACAGGAGGTACAAGTAGTGCTTTCGGGCCAAAATTCGCCGGACAGTATTATTTTCAATATGATCCTAATGTAGTGGGACAAAGCAAGGAAAGACAATTGTGGAGACCTTATGAAAATAATATTAAAGGCTTCTGGCAAACAGGTTCTACCTACTCAAACAGTATTTCGGTAGAAAGCTCAAACGACAAAACAAGTTTCAGATCTTCACTTACGTACCTTAATAATGAGTGGATGATGCCAAATACCGGCTTTGACAGATTCAATTTTGCCCTATCTTTTGCACATCAGCTTACTAAAAAATTAAAAATCTCTACAAAATTTGCCTATAACACTACTTCCAGTGATAATCTTCCTGCGACGGGATACAACAACCAGTCGATCTCTTATTTCATGATCTTTCAGAATCCCAATGTGGATCTTGAATGGTATAAGCCGATCTGGAAGCCGGGTCAGGGACAGGTTGATCAAATCCATCCTTTTAGTTCCTTTATTGACAATCCTTATATGATCGCTTACGAAATGTTGAATGGTGTCAGAAAGAAAACGATTACAGGAAACATTACAGCAGATTATCAGTTTAATAAAAATTTCAGTTTGATGCTGAGGTCAGGTATTGAAATTCTGAATGAAAAAAGAACAACCAAAAGACCATGGAGTTCTGCAAACTATCTTAAAGGGTTCTACAGAGAACAGTTTATCAAAAATCAGGAATATAATAATGACCTTTTATTCTCTTACAAAGCAGATTGGAATAAATTCAGTATTTCAGCATCAGCAGGAGGAAGTATCCGTTATAATGAATATCTGATGACTGATTATCAGGCCATCGGATTGAAAACAGCAGGCGAATACAGCCTTACCAATGCTCTTTCTATTCCAGTCAAATATCCTGCACCAAGAGATAAACATGTAGACAGTGTTTACGGATTGCTTACGTTGGGATATGACAATAAAGTATTTGTAGATGTTACCGGACGAAATGACTGGAGTTCTACACTTCCAAAACAGAACAGATCATTCTTTTACCCTTCAGTAAGTACCAGTTTTATTTTATCAGATATTTTTAATCTGAAAAGTAATAACCTGAATCTATGGAAACTGAGAGCTTCATGGGCAAAAGTAGGTATAGACAGTGATCCCTATCTTTTGGATAACTACTATACAGCAAGTAATATTACAGGAAGTGTGGTAGCACCTACTACTTTTAATAACCCTTCCCTTAAACCTGAGAAAAATACTAATATTGAAGCAGGTATGGATTTCAGCCTTTTCAAAAACAGGTTGAATGTGAATCTTACCGCTTATCAGAACGTCAGTGAAAACCAAATTATCCCTGTTTCATTACCTTCCGAAAGCGGATATTCCAAAAGGGTTATCAATGCAGGGAAAATCAGAAACAGAGGTCTTGAACTTTCAGCAGATGTATTTGCTGTAAAAACAGAAAATTTCTCATGGAAAGTAGGTGGGAACTGGTCTACCAACGAAAACAGAGTGATGACTTTACCTGAAGGATTTGACGGAATTGTGTCCAACGTAGGTGATGTTGTTTTCTATAAAATGGAAGTGGGAGGCTCTCTTGGAGATATGTATGGATTTAAATTATTAAGAACTCCGGACGGAAAAGTAATTTACGGAGATAACGGACTTCCGGGAAGACCTGCAGATATTGAAAAAGTAGGAAATGCATTTCCGAAATGGAGAGCCGGTCTTCAGAATGATTTCAAGATCAAAAACTTTACAGTCAGCTTCTCATTTGACGGGCAGTACGGAGGTATTGCGTATTCACAGTCACATCATAAAATGTCTGAGCAGGGTAAACTGAAATCTACCCTTCCGGGAAGAGACAATCCTGGCGGAATGATTGTAGGAGACGGTGTTGTTCAGAATCCTGACGGATCTTTCAGCCCAAATATAAAAGGAGTACTGGTGTCTTCTTATTATGGAGATTACTATAGAAGAGCCAATGTGGAAACCAACAGCTTCAGTACAGATTTTATTAAGCTGAGAGATGCAAGAATTGCCTATTCATTCCCGAAAGAGACCATAAAATCTCTGGGTCTAGATGATCTTACTCTTGCCATTTTCGGAAAAAATCTGTGGATGTGGACGAAGTTCCCAATGTTTGATCCTGAAGTCGCTACGCTGGATAATGCAACCATTACTCCAGGGGTTGAAATGGGACAGCTTCCAACGGCAAGAACAGTCGGTTTTCAGTTAAATCTTAAATTCTAAAATCTTAAAAAAATGAAAAAAATAATCATAAATCTGACATTAGCTGCTTCTGTTTTTATGCTTCAGTCCTGTGACAGAACCTTTGAAGAAATCAATACAGATACCAGCAAAATAAAAGATCCTTCTGTGGGAAGTCTTCTTGCTCCTATTCAGTATGAAATGGCAAGTTATGGCTATAACAGAGCAGATGATTTTACCTTTGATATCATGCAGATTGCTTTAGACTTTCCAAATGAAGGAAATACCTACAGCAGATATTATATGGACGAAAAAAGTGGTAACGGATACTGGAATACCTCTTATAAATGGCTTAAGCAGGTAAGCGACCTTAGAAAATATGCCACGAAAGAACAGAATAATAATTATCTGGCGATATCAATGGTCCTGAATGCATGGATCGCTTCCAATCTTACTGATGCTTTCGGAGATGTGCCTTTATCTGAAGCTGTGAAAATTGAAGAGAATATTTTGAAACCGAAATATGACAAACAGAAAGATATCTACATCCAGCTTTTAAATGACCTGAAGACAGCTAATTCATTATTCAATACCAACCAGGCATTAGCAGAAACAGATTTGTTTTACAATGCCAATACCAACAGCCAGACAGGTATTTTAGGATGGAAAAAATTCTGTAACTCTCTTTCATTAAGATTGCTAACGAGGATCTTGAGCAAAAACGGTGAAGTAAACGTACATGAAAGAATTCAGGAAATAGTTAACAATCCTGCTCAATACCCTATTTTTCAGAATAATGCGGACAGTGCTGTATTACCGCTTTCCGGAATATCTCCATACTTGCCACCAATTGCCCGTCCACAGGATTTTACGGCGTACAGATCAGCAGGAGAGTTCTTTGTGAATGCGATGAAAGATAATAATGATCCAAGGATGAGTATGTTCTTTACTAAAGCTAAAGCAACCACTGGAGAAGATCTTGGTTATAAAGGAGCTCCTTCAGGATATGCATTGGGAACAGCTTTCAACTATCAGCCTTCTAACCTTAACCAAAACCTGGCAAAAGCACCGCTGAAGATCTTAATCATGACCTATTCTGAGGTGCAGTTTATTCTGGCAGAATTGGTTAACAAAGGAATTATTGCAGGAAATCAGCAGACCTATTACGAAACGGGAGTGAAGTCAATTATTGAACAATGGGGAGCAACAGTTCCTGCCAATTATTTCAGTAATAACAATGTAGCTTATGATGGTTCACTTCAAAAACTGATGCTTCAAAAGTACATTTCCTTATTTTTTGTGGATCATCAGCAATGGTATGAGTACAGACGTACAAAACTGCCTGTACTACCCAATAACGGAGGGCTTCAGAACGGAGGACAGATGCCTGTAAGATTCATGTATCCTACCACTACAAAGGTGATGAATACGGATAATTATAACGCAGCAGTACAATCCATGGGAGGAGACAACATCAATGTAAAAATGTGGTGGAATAAATAATAAACCGAATTTAAAAATTGAAAATAATTTAAAGATTAAAAGATAATGAGTATCAATATAAAATTTTTAGTGCCTTGCATCCTGGTTTCAGCAATGGCATTCCCGCAAACTTCTGCTTCAGGATATGTATACGAAGACAGCAACAAAAATCAAAAGAAAGAAAACCGCGAAAAAGGAGTTGAGGGCGTAGCTGTTTCCAATGGTGTTCAGGTAGTTCTTACTGATAAAAACGGGCGATACAGTCTTCCGGTTCAGGAAGATCAGACTATTTTTGTCATCAAACCTTCAGGATACCAGACTGCTTTAAATGCGAATAACCTTCCACAGTTCTATTACCATCATAAACCAAAAGGATCTCCGGCAGATTTCAAATACAAAGGAGTTGCTGCTACAGGAGATCTTCCTAAAGAGCTGAACTTTCCGCTTTATAAGCAAAACGAAAATAAAAACTTTGATATCCTTGTTTTTGGAGACCCACAGCCTTACACAGAAAAAGAGCTGGACTACTTCAAAAGAGGAATTGTAAACGAAGTGAAAAACACCAAGAAGAACGCCGTGCTTGGAATCAGCCTGGGAGATTTGGTTGGAGATAACCTAAGCCTTCAAAAGCCTTATGCAGATGTGATGAAAGAAGTGGGACTGCCTTGGTATAATGTAATGGGAAATCATGACATGAATTATGATGCGAAAGAAGACCGTCTTTCCGACGAAACATTTGAATCTAATTTTGGTCCTGCCAATTATTCTTTCAATTATGGGAACGTGCATTTTATCATTCTGGATGATATTCTTTATCCCGATCCGAGAGATGGAAAAGGCTATTGGGGCGGATTCCGTGAGGATCAGCTTCAGTTTGTCGAAAATGACCTGAAATTGGTCGATAAAAATAAACTGATCGTGGTGTCTTTCCATATTCCGTTAGAACATAACAATGAAGACAGCTTCAGAAATGCGGACCGTCAGAAATTATTTGATTTCTTAAATCCTTTCCAGAATGTATTGCTCCTATCAGCACATACACACATCCAGCAGCAGATTTTCTACGGTAAAAAAGCAGGCTGGAACGGTATCAAAGAACTACATGAATATAACGTAGGGACCACTTGTGGCGACTGGTATTCAGGAACACCGGATGATGCCGGACTTCCTACCTCAACGATGAGAGACGGAACGGCAAAAGGATATTCATTCATCAGCTTTGCAGACAATCAGTATAAAGTTAAATACAAAACAGCTGGAAAACCGGATGATTATCAGATCAAATTATATGTTCCAAAAGTGATTCCTACATCAAGAACTTCTGCAAAAGTATTGGCCAACTTCTTTATGGGAAGCAAAAAAGATAAGGTAGAATACAGAATAGATGGTGGAAAATGGGAAGAAATGGAGTATGATGAAACCATAGATCCAAATTTTGCTCTTTCAGTTTTCAAATGGGATGCCACAGAGAAAATTTTTCCGGGAAGGAGACCTTCCAATCCTGAAATGTCGAAGCACATCTGGGAAGCAGATTTTCCTAAAAAATTATCATTAGGAAAGCATAAAGTTGAGGTAAAAGCTGTTGACATGTACGGAAATGAATTCACTGCTTCAGAAGAATTTGAAGTTCAGAATTCAATTCAGATTCCTTAAGCATTTTATTTTTTTACTATACCTTTTTTTAGATTTTGAAACCGGTTCTCATAAGCCGGTTTTAATTTTTGCAGAGGTTTAATAAAATATAAATTAAATCCATGTTTTCACCGCTTCATAAAAATGTACTTTCGTAACTTTGTATAAAGAAAAGTATTATTACTATGAATATAAACGGGAAAAATGCCATCGTAACAGGTGGTGGAAGAGGATTAGGGAAAGCTGTAGCATTAGCTTTAGCCAATGAAGGAGTAAATGTTGCCATTACAGGAAGAAACGAGGAAAATCTTAAAATGACAGTTGAAGAGATCAAGAAACTGGGAGTCAACTCAGCATACGCAGTTTTTTCTGTAGACAATGAAATTCAGGTAAAAGCTGGAATAGAATCTTTGGCGGAGCAATTGGGAGGTATTGATATTCTGATCAACAATGCAGGGATCGGAGACTTCGGAAGTATTGAAGAAATGCCTTCTGAAACATGGGAGCAGGTTATTAAGACTAACCTATTCGGGGTATATTACGCAGCAAAAGCAGCTCACCCGTTTATGAAAGCTAAAGGAGAAGGTGATATTGTAAACGTAGCTTCTACAGCAGGTCTGAAAGGAGGTCCGAATATGTCCGCATACGCCGCTTCAAAAGCCGCAGTAGTATCTTTATCACAATCGATGATGGCAGAATGGAGAAAGCAAAATATCCGTGTGATCACTCTGACTCCAAGTACCATTGCTTCAGATATGAGCATTCAGGGAGGACTTACAGACGGAAATCCTGATAAAGTATTACAGCCGGAAGACTTCGCAGAATGGGTAAGAGATATTCTAAAAATGAACAGAAGAGCGTTGATCGCAAATGGTTCTATTTTCTCTACGAATCCATAAGGGTTTAAAATTTAAAGTTCAAGGTTTAAAGTTTCAGGTTGTCAACAAAGAACTCTTAATCTGCCTTGAATAATAAAATTCAATAGAAGCGGGCTTTAGCCCGCTTTCTTTTTGTTCAAACTTTATGGCTTTAGCCAAAACTTAGAAATTTTCACATTTCAAAAGATCTGTGTCATCTGAGTAATCTGTGGGAAAAACCAGAAAAAACTCCCCGGTTTCAGCCAAAAATTCCTCTATCATTTTTTTAACCGTAATAACATTAGTATTTTTGCAGCAAATTAGTCACATGCAAAATTATTTAGAATTCAATTTCAAAATTTCTCCATTGCAGCCTTGGAATGAGATTTTAATGGCAGAACTTATAGAAATAGGTTTTGACAGCTTTACAGAAGAAATTGACGGAATTTTAGGATATATCCAGACAGAATTGTTTCAGGAAGATCAGTTGAAAGCACTTCCGATCTTTGAAAACGAAAACGTAAAAATCGAATATTCTTTCGAAGAAATGCCTAATATCAACTGGAATGAAGAATGGGAAAAGAATTTCTCTCCGATTAATATTGATGATAAAGTATTGATCAGAGCAGAGTTCCACGAATCTGTACCGGGAATGCATGAAATTATTATTCAGCCTAAAATGTCTTTTGGAACGGGACATCACCCTACCACCCACCTGATGATCCAGCAAATGATGGACATTGACTTCAATGGTAAAAAGGTATTGGATATGGGATGCGGAACTTCTGTATTGGCAATCTATGCAAAACAGCAGGGAGCAGGAGATACAAAAGCTATCGATATTGATGAATGGTCAGTAGAAAACTCAAAAGAAAATGCAGTAAGAAACAACGTGGAACTGGATATTGAACAGGGAACTGCTGAAAACCTAGGAAAAGAGAATTTTGATGTTATTTTAGCCAATATCAACAGAAATATCCTGATTTCAGATATTCCGACTTATGTTTCAGTATTGAATGACGGTGGAAAATTATTACTTTCAGGACTATGTTTCTTTGATGTAGATGATATTCTGGAAGTATGTAAAGAAAGCGGACTTGAGCTGAAAAAACAGTTACAGCGTGAAGAATGGGTAAGCTTACTTCTTGAAAAATAATACCAAAAAACAAAATACAAATATGAAAACTTTATGGACAGCTTTACTTTTGCTAATGCTGCAGTTATTTACAGCACAGGAAAGTGAAGTATATGCAGATGGAATCTTTGGTTTTGAAGAAAATAAAACGCAGAAAATCTTTACAGACTGGACCCGCGTTAGACTGGATCCAGGAGTCAATACTCAGATTGTAGATTCGTTACAGGCCAATCAGCAGGTGGTAATTCTTAAAAAAGAAGAAACAGTCCTGAAATTGGGAGAAAGAGCGGCCAATTGGTATAAAATCTCTTATCAGAAAGGAGAGAATACATTGGAAGGATATGTCTGGGGAGGTAACCTCTGTGTAGGGTACCGTAACAAAAACGGCTATGATTTTCTCTTTGGACTTTCCAAAACAATTGACAGAAAGAATAAAGAATACAATGAGATTGAAAAACAGAACATTGCCGGAATAAAAGTAATGGAAGGAAATACACTCATTGATGAGGTATATTTTGATACAGGAAGAGGGGAGGAGCTGAGGTCAGCGGCGTTTAATATAGAAAGCAGCCACAAACTGCAGAACGTTGAATTTACCCTGAAAGCAATGGTTTCCGGAGAAGCCTGTGGAATTGCAAGCTATGATCAGTACGTTCTTTTTAAGGATAAAAAACTGATTACCCTTCCACAATTAACGAATGTGGGTGATGCCGGTGCTTTTTATCATAGCGAAGAATATGTTTTTCCCAATGATAAAGGAGGAATATCCAACGCATTTATCCTAAAAGTGGAAGACATGGAAGTGGATGAGAAAGACAGAGAGAAGAAGAAAAGCTCTTCCAAAACCTATCTTTGGAACGGAAGTTCTTATAAACTGAAATAATATGTATTTCAATATATTAAACCGCTGTAAGTAGATAAAGCGGTTTTTTTATAAGAATGTTGAAAAATAAATGTATAAATTTTTATCCCTGCAACCAGTCATTGATCTTAATAACGTCGGCCTGTCTTGGGAAAACTTTATTCATCAGCATGTTATGTACTCCTTCGTCACCGTCTTTACAGCAATCTTCAATCACTGTCAATTGATAATCTTTATCTGAAGCTTCTCTCACTGTAGATAAAACAACACCGCTGGTAGATACTCCTGTCAGTATTAAATGCTGAACATCAAGTCCGCGGAGAATAACTTCCAGGTCACTTCCTGTAAAAGCACTGAATCTTTTCTTGGTAATCACGATATCCTGCTCTTTAGGAGTAAGTTCAGGATGAATAGCCATCCAGTCTTTCATATCCACATTTGCCATATGCTGTTTAATTACTGAAAATGCTTTATTTTTGGAGCTTATTTCCGGCATTCCTTGTCTGAACCCTACTGTAATATAAATAACCGGAATTTGGCGGTTTCTGGCAATTTTAATAGCCTCTTTGACATTAGATAACAGTTCTTGTGTATCATGTACGTTACTTAGTATTGATGACTGCATGTCCATCACCAATAATGCTGTTTTTGTGTTTTCCATTTTAATTACACTTTATTAATAAATTGTTCCTCAGATTCTTCTAAAAGTTGGTGGTTCACTGCTTTTGTTTTATTCTTTTTAAATAATAAACGTCTGAAGACCACAGCAACTAAAATTCCCGCAATTCCTTCCATCAACAGGGTTTTTGGTGCTCCTATTTTTTCTGAAACAAACCCGATAAGCACACTTCCCAAAGGCAGCATCCCGAATATGGCAGTCAATAAAATACTGATCGCTCTTGAACGCATCTCAGGAATCACTTCAGACTGGACAATAATATTACAGGTAGTAAACTGTGCAACACCACCTAATCCTGTGAGCGCAGCAAAGAACATAGACCAGTAGAAATTGGTAGCATATGAAAAACAGATCAGTCCAATACTCAGAATAGCTGTACTCAGAATAAGAATATTCCTCATGGATGCTCCTTTCTTCAGCGAAGCCAAAAATACCGTTCCGAGAACCGCCCCAATCCCAATGAAACTGGATATATAACCGAATGTCTTAGCATCACCTTTGAAAATTTCCTTTGCATAAACAGGAATTAACGTATCATAAGGTAAAATCAGCAAGCCTGTAATACTCAGCATGATGATGACCAGACTGATAGATGGTTCTTTTTTCAGATACCTGAAACCCTCAGCTAATTCTGTAAAAGTTCCTTTTTTAGCTGTTTTTTTCGGAATGATCTTTATCTTCATCATAGAAATCGAAAGCATTACTGCTGCAAAACTGGCTGCATTGATAAGAAAACATGTTCCCGCTCCGAATTTTTGGAGGATAATTCCGGAAAGGGCAGGACCCGCCAACTTAGCAATACTTGCCATGGCTGCACTTAGAGAAAGAGCACTTGGAAGGTCTTCGTCATCCGTTACCACTTCATTAATCATAGCCTGTCGTGCCGGAATATCATAAGCATTGATGATGCCTAGAAAAACACTGAGGACAATGAAACTCCATATATTCTGATGTCCCGTCATTACCAGGAAAGCTAGCAGAGATGCTTGTATTAATGATAAAATTTGAGTGATCTGTATAATTTTATACCGGTTATACCGGTCTGCAGCAACACCGCCGAACGCTGAAAATAAAAATGAAGGGAATTGTTCTGCAAAAATGGTGAGTCCCAGCATAAAAGCAGATTGAGTCATACTGTATACAACCCAAACCACTGCTGTACGCTGCATCCACGTTCCAAATTGAGAGACAGAACGCCCGAAAAAATATAACGTATAATTGGTACTTCTGAAAGCCCGGAATGTACTGATATTGCTTAATTTGTTCATTTTTGTAAATAGACTATTTGACAAATAATGTAAAAGTGTCAAAATTGAAATAAAAAATTTTTAGCCAATATGTTTAATAACCATTGAGGTTAGAGTGTTCACTGTACTGTTTAAGTTTTCAAAATTGTTTTTTAAACTCATCTCGCGCCTTATTCCCCTGATGCTGCTCTGTAGAATAAAGATGATGGTTTCCTGTTCTTCGGTGGAAACCTTTGGAATGTCACCACTGTTAATGTTCGCTGAAAATAAATTAAGCAGAAGATTTCTTTCTGCCTCCATCATTCGGTTGTGGGCATCGGTGATGTGCTTTGACTTCTCTTCATTGTCCATTCCAGCTTCTATAGCTCTGAAAAATGAGGATCTCTCTTCCGATGTTTTTACTTTAGCCATACAAAACTCCTGAATTTTTCCTTCAAAAGTATTTTTCTTCCTCATATTGGAATCAATCTCAGAAATAACTTCCTTGATCAGATTTTCCAAAACCGCCTGAAACACTTCCTCCCGGTTTTTATAATAATAATAAATTGAAGTTCTGCTTTTCCCAACTGCTTTTGAAATATCATCCATTGTCACCTTCTTTAAACCATACTTCAAATACAGTCCTGAAGCGGTCTCCAGGATTTGTTGTGAAAGCTGATCTTGTTCTGTGTGAGATGACATTGTCTGAAAATTATCTGAAATTGTGAGTACAAAAATAAACTATTTTCGACAAAAAAACAAATTTTGTCAAATTGTAGAAAAATAAATAATTTGTTCTTCAGATTTCATAAAATAAAACTTCCTGCTATGCGTCCGCTTAGAAAAAATCAATGAAATTGATTAACTCTTAGCCTCCTTTAAATTTGCGTTTACAATAAAGTGCTATAGTTTAAATTGAGCGATTTAAGATTAAGTAATAAAAACAAAAAAGACTCACTGTATCCAGTAAGTCTTTAAGTGAGCGCGAAAGGATTCGAACCTTTGACCGTCTGCTTAGAAGGCAGATGCTCTATCCAGCTGAGCTACGCACCCATTAAGTAATTTTGAGAAAACTACTAAAACAGTCGGGGCGGCAGGATTCGAACCTGCGACCTCCTGGTCCCAAACCAGGCGCGATGACCGGACTACGCTACGCCCCGAAGGTGTCATCAATAACGAATTTTACTTCGTTTTTGCGGTTGCAAAGGTATAATATTTTTTGAAATAAAAAAATAAAATAAAGAATAATTTTTAATTAATTTTTAGTGAATACTTTTTGATCAAACATACTTGTTTAATAATCATAGTTTTAGATTTTTTTTTAATTGTTTACTAAAAGACTGACTTTTACCAGGAGCTGGGCAAAAACAAAAAAGACTCATTGTTTCCAGTAAGTCTTCATATGGCTTGGCAGGATTATCCTCGAACTCCTTGGCTGCTAATCTTAATTGGATTTTACGAGTGTTTTTTTTGATTTATAATCTTTTATTTTTTAATTGGAATGTTAGAATATTAAGTGTAGAGTTGGTTTTGACTAGCTCTATACTTTACTGAGTATATTCATTGAGATGGGTATATCAGTTTTTATTTATCAAATTTAATAAATGCTGTTGGGATGGTGAGGTTGCTTTTATAAAATAAACAATTCAGAATATTCTTCTCACAAATTACGGTAGAAACTTTTTATTATACCTTCGTATGACGCCCTAAAAATGAGTATTATTGTAAGAAATTTAATTCCGCAGATATATGGGGCATTGGGAAATCTTTTTGTTTTTTTTAATCATCGCTTTCATTTATTCTTCAGTAGGATTTGGTGGAGGATCTAGTTATCTTGCAGTTCTGGCAATGTATAGTCTTCCTTATCAGGAAATACGGTTAACAGCACTTATATGTAATGTTATTGTGGTAATAGGAGGTGTATTTATTTACATCAAAAATAAGCAGACTGATTGGAAGAAAATACTTCCGCTTACCATTGTAAGTGTTCCTATGGCGTATCTGGGAGCTGTTTTAAAAATAAGTCAGGAAACTTTTTTTCTGATATTAGGTGTTACTTTAATCATTGCAGCATTGTTGCTTTGGATCAAGACGGAAACAAAAAATGGCGAATCCCCCTCAGAATATGCAAAAGTCTCTCCGTTCAAAAACGGATTCTTAGGAGGGGGAATCGGATTTTTATCAGGATTGGTGGGAATTGGCGGCGGAATTTTTCTTTCCCCTCTATTAAACCTCATGAAATGGGATACCCCACGAAAAGTTGCAGCAGCATCAAGTGTTTTTATATTGGTAAATTCAGTATCAGGGATTTTCGGACAATTGTCCAAATTATCTGCAGATATGGATTATTTCAGAATTCTTAGTTTGTGTTTTGCCGTATTCATTGGCGGACAGATAGGTTCCAGGATGTCCCTGAAATGGAATCCTTTGGTCATCAAAAGAATGACAGCTGTCCTGGTTTTGGTAGCCGGGATAAATGTTTTAATAAAATATTGGTAATTAGTTAAAGTTAAAAATGATACTTAAAATATTAGCATTCGGAATAACGAAAGATATTTTCGGAACATCAGAAAAAGAAATAGAAATAAACGAAGGGGCAAGCGTCAAAGCACTCAAGGAGCTTCTGGAAAAAGATTTTCCGGAACTGAAGAGATTAAAATCCTATTTTATTGCCGTTGACGATGAATATGCGGAGGACGATCAGATAGTAACAGTCTCTAACGAAATAGCAATAATTCCTCCGGTAAGCGGCGGATAAAAGATATGGTTGATATAAAAATAACAGAGAATATACTGGATCTTACGGATTGCTTTAGCCTTGCATCCGATCCTGCATGCGGAGGAATGGCATCATTTGTAGGAACAGTACGAAATCACACCAAAGGTAAATCTGTTACCCGCTTGGAATATGAATGCTATGAATCTATGGCAATTAAGGAAATACGGAAAATAACGGATAAAGCCATTTCTTTATTTTTGGTAAAAAATATTGTAGTTCATCACCGTACCGGAATTTTATTTCCAGGCGATGCTGCTGTGATCATCGTGGTGAGTGACGGGCATAGAAATGCTGTTTTCGATGCATGCAGCTTTATGATTGAAAATATTAAAAAGACCGTTCCCATATGGAAAAAAGAAATTTTTGAGGACGGAGAAGAATGGGTTTCTGCACACCCGTAGTTTGAGGAGTAAAATTTTGTACCTTTATGTATCAATTATTAAATTATGAAAGCCCATCTGTTATCAAATAAATCGGTAAAGCAGATAGAAATCGTCAAAGTTAAAGACAATGACAGTTTTCATTATACGGATGATGTTTCTGTTGAAGAACCTTTGGAAATAAGGGTTGCTTATCATTTAGCAGATAAAAAAGAGTCTAAAAACATCTCTGTAACCATGCGGACTCCCGGAAATGATGCAGAGCTTGCTATCGGTTTTCTGTTTACAGAAGGAATTATTTCCAGCCATCAACAGGTTAAAAGCATATATTTTCCGGAGACAGAATGCTCCAGAAACAGCGAAAACATTGTTATTGTTGAACTTACAGAAGGTTGTATTCCTGAGCTTATGAAAGCCGACCGAAATTTTTATACCACTTCCAGCTGTGGTGTATGTGGAAAAGGATCCATAGAATCCATAAGAACAGTAAGCACTTTCCATAATCATACAAAACAAAACACAGAAATTTCCCTGGAAACTCTGTATCAACTATCTGAAAAGCTGCAGTCGTTTCAGAATAATTTCAGTGCTACGGGCGGTATTCATGCTTCCGGCATTTTTGACCTGGAAGGCAATCTTTTGGCACTGCGTGAAGATGTAGGAAGGCATAATGCGTTAGATAAAATTATAGGATATGCATTATCAGCAGATTTACTTCCTCTCGACAATAAAATTTTGGTTCTAAGCGGAAGAGCCAGTTTCGAGCTCATCCAGAAAGCAGCAATGGCAGGAATTACGATTGTTGCAGCAATAGGAGCGCCATCCAGCCTTGCAGTAGATCTGGCAAAAGAATTTGATATCACTTTGTTAGGCTTTCTCCGGGATAATAGGTTTAATATTTACCATTCAGGCAGCCATTTTAAAATTGAAAATTTGTTATGAAAATAAGAATTAAAGACAACTCAATACGATTCCGTTTGACCCAGTCTGAAGTTGCAGAATTAGGACAAAACGGAGTCATCTCAAGCTTTACACAATTTGTAGACCGTCCGTTTATTTATTCTATCGAAACAACGGACAACGAAGAGCTTTCAGCGGTTTTCATCGAAAACAGAATTGTACTGAAAATGCCTAAAGCTATGATAAATGAGTGGATTTCCACAGACAGGGTAGGTTTTGATGGACAATCAGGATTGGTAAAGCTTTTAGTAGAAAAAGATTTTGTTTGTATTGATAATACGTTGGAAGACCAAAGCGACAATTATCCCAATCCGAATATAAAATGCTAATTTTTTCATTTTTTAAAATTTAGAAATCATGGAAAACAAAGATTCATTCGATAAAATAAAAGAGGGTAGTAGATTACCTTCTGCAGAACCTCCATATAAATTGCTGGATTTGAAACTGAAACCGCCAAAAGCTTGGGCAGCTGGTGTTCCTGCTGTTATCCATTCATTGGACCAGTTGGTTCTCAATGCCTCGGTTCTTCGTGGAGGAAGAGCTCTTTTCAGTATGAATCAGTTTGATGGTTTCGATTGCCCAAGCTGTGCATGGCCCGACCCGGATGATGAACGTTCCAGATTGGGTGAATACTGTGAAAACGGAGCAAAGGCCTTAGCAGAAGAAGCTACCTCAAAAAAGATAGATGCAGCGTTTTTCAGAGAAAATTCGGTTTATGATTTAGCAAAACTGACGGATTTTGAAATCAGCCAGTTAGGAAGAATCGTGGAGCCTATGTATTTACCGAAAGGAGGAACCCATTATCAGCCGATAAGTTGGGATAATGCCTTTACAAAAATTTCCGAAAAATTAAACGCTTTGAATTCGCCTAACGAAGCCATATTTTATACTTCAGGAAGAACCAGCAACGAAGCAACCTGGGTATATCAGTTGTTCGCCCGTGAATTTGGAACTAATAATTTCCCGGACTGCTCCAATATGTGCCACGAAACTTCCGGTTATGCGCTTTCAAGAAGCATAGGTATCGGAAAAGGAACGGTAAAACTTGAAGACTTTTATGATACAGACCTCATCATTATCATCGGTCAGAATCCCGGAACCAATTCGCCGAGAATGCTTTCCGCATTAACTAAAGGAAAGAAAAATGGAGCAAAAATTATGGCAATCAATCCGCTTCCTGAAGCCGGATTAAAAGGTTTCAGAAATCCTCAGGAAGTTCGTGCTTTGCTCAATAAGCCTTATGAATTGTCGGATTTATATCTTCCTGTAAAAATTAATGGAGATATGGCACTTTTAAAGGCACTTCAAATTCTGGTATTGGAAGAAGAGGCTAAAAATCCGGGAAAAATTCTTGACCACGATTTTATCATTAATAAAACTGCGGGCTTCAATGAATTGGTTGAAGAATTAAAATTGTATGACCTCAATTTTTTATCCGAGGAATGTGGAATTCCGATTGAAAATCTAAGGGAAGCCGCACAAATGATTGCCTCAAAAAAACGTATTATCATTTGTTGGGGAATGGGAATCACGCAGCAGCACAACGGAGTGGAAATGATTTATAATATCGTGAACCTCCTGCTGATGAAAGGAAGCATAGGAATCCAGGGAGGAGGAGGCTGTCCTGTTCGAGGTCACAGTAATGTGCAGGGAAACAGAACGCTGCTTATTAACCACCATCCTACGACTGAACAACTGGACAGATTACAGGAATATTATGGCTTTAAAGTTCCGAGAGAAGGCGGTTATGATGTTGTGAATGCCCTGAAAGCGATGCACGAAGAAAAGGTAAAATTTATGTTCTGCATGGGAGGTAATTTCCTTTCTGCAGCACCGGATACAACCTTTACGGCAGAAGCAATGCGGAAGCTGGAAATGTCTGTAATCGTTTCTATAAAATTAAACAGAAATCATCTTATCCATGGGAAAGAAGCCCTTATTTTGCCGGTAATTTCCAGGAGTGAGAAAGATATGATCAATGGAGAACTTCAGCACGTAAGTACAGAAAACTCAATGGGTGTTGTGGAATGGTCAAGAGGTGTTCTGGATCCGATTTCTAAAAACCTGATCAATGAAACACACGTCGCCTGCAGAATGGCAAAAGCAGTTTTGGGTGAACGTTCTGTTGTAGATTGGGATAAATTTATCAACAGCTATGATGCCGTTCGTAATGATATCGAACAATGTATTCCCGGATTTGAAAACTATAACGAAAGGGTTGTTCAGAAAGGCGGTTTTTATCTTCCGAACGGACCAAGGGATGGTATTTTCAACAGTGAATTTTCTCCGGGAAAAGCTGCTTTCAATATAACAGCAGTGCCGGATAATTCGCTTGCAGATGATGAATATCTGATGGGAACAACCAGAACACACGATCAGTTCAATACAGTTGTGTATGGTCTGAATGACCGTTACCGTGGGATTTTCAATGAAAGAAGAGTTGTCATGATGAATGAAAAAGATATTGAAAAGGCCGGTCTCAAAGAAGGTGACCACGTAGACCTTTTCAATTATGATGACGGAATCGAAAGGATTGCACCACTTTTCATTGTCGTAAAATATCCAATTCCTCAGAAAAGTACTATGACCTATTTTCCGGAAACCAATGTATTGGTATCCATCAATAATGTAGTTAATGGAGCTAACATGCCTGCTTCCAAATATGTCCGTATCAAAATCCGAAAGCATAGTCCCGAAATTTTTAAAAGAATTGATGATCATGTCATTGCTGCAGCCGGAACAAGCCTCGAACAACCATAAAACATATTACTTAAGTAAATTATCATTTAGTAATGATCATAAGAAAAAAAGAACACTGGTTCAGAATGCTTTTTGTGTGGCACGGTTCTGTTTTGCCTGCTTTGCTTCCCCGTTTGGGATTGCTTTTAATCCTTTCTTTATTGGTGACTTATTTTCATGGAATAATACTCTCATTTAAAGTTCCGTTAAATCCTGCGCCACTGACGCTGTTTGGCTTTGTACTTGCCTTATTCCTCGGGTTTAGAAATAATGCCAGTTATGACAGATTTTGGGAAGGAAGAAAATTATGGGGTGCCTTGTTGAATACTACACGTGCATTGACTCGACAGGCAATGACTCTAAGCAATATAAAGAACGATACAATTTCTGTCCATAGCTTTGTTAACTTACTTAGTTCCTTTGTTTTTGCGCTGAAACATCAACTTAGAGGAACAGATGCTTATGAAGATTTAAAATTAAGGCTTAATGAAGACCAGCTGAAAATTGTTGCAGGATCAAAATATAAGCCTACAGTTATTATGCGGTTGCTTGCAGAATGGGCTCAGAAAGCAAAAGATGAAGGTTTCTTGGATTCCATCCAACAGGCGCGTTTTGATGAGAATTTTGATAAGCTTTCTGATATTTTAGGAGGTTGTGAAAGATTAGTTTCTACCCCGATTCCTTACAGTTACCGTGTTCTGTTGCATCGAACGGTGTATATTTATTGTTTTTTGCTGCCTTTCGGTCTTGTAGATTCGCTGGGATGGTTTACGCCTCTTATTGTCGTATTTGTAGCTTATACATTTGTTGCATTTGAAGCGATTGCAGATGAAATTGAGGAGCCTTTTGGAACGGATGCGAATGATTTAGCCTTGAACAGTATGTGTATTATGATTGATGAGACCATTCATGAGATGGTGGGAGAACATATTGCTGTTTCGCAGAAAATGACTCAGAATATTATTGATTGATGCTTAAAAAAGAAGATGATTATTACTTCTGAATGATTTTAAATTAAGAAGTATTTATTGTATTTTTTGAATGCCGTCTTTTAAAGAAAATACTTTCTTTTCAGGAAAGCTCTTTTTTATTTTTCTTACCGCTTCTGTACTTCGCTTCCCGGATTGACAATAAACCAGAATAGGTTTTGAACAACCCGAAATATAATCTGAATGATTCTGTAATTCTTCTGCAGGAAGATTAATTCCTCCTATATTAAACTGTTCATGCTCTTGCGATGTACGGACATCTATGATTTCAAAATGATCTTTCTTCTGCATCAGCTGCTCAAACGTAATGGTATCAACAGCCTGAGGTAAAGCTGTAATCTGCACAGAAGTTTTTCTTAATTTAATAATCTGCGTTTTGCCATTCAGAACATTCATCATCCAGAGTTTTCCAGCCAGTGAATCTTCGGGATTTGTAAAATATTTTATAGCTTCATTAGCCTGCATACATCCTACAATTCCTGCCAGCGTAGGAAGCACGCCGCCTTCTCTGCAGTTCGGAACCTGTGATTCTTCCGCATTCGGAAAAACATCACGGTAATTGGGAGAGTAAGTACCGTCTTTCTGTATAACATTCCAGATACTTACCTGGCCTTCATATTGATAAATTGCTCCGTAAACCAACGGTTTTCCAGATAAAACACAAGCGTCATTCAGCAAACATTTTGTTTCAAAATTATCAGTTCCTTCAATGATTAAATCAAAGTCTGAAATCAAATCCATTACATTTTCGGAAGTTACCCGAAAATTGAAAGGAATGATTTTTACCGATGGATTTTGTTGTTGTAATTTTGTAGCGGCAATGTCAACTTTTGATTTTCCAATATCTTCCGGAGCATATAAAATCTGGCGGTGCAGATTGCTTTCTGAGACTGTATCATCATCCGCAAGACCAATTGTCCCTATACCTGAAGAAGCAAGATATTGTGCCGAAGGACAGCCCAATCCGCCCATACCTACTATCAGAATTTTAGCTTTTTTAAGTAATTCCTGGGAAGAAACACCAAATCCGGGTAAAGCCATCTGGCAATGATAACGTTCAAGCGGGTCACTCATATGTTTTTTATCTTCGGTTAAATCTATTTTCTTAAAATTTCCTTTGCCTTTGCCATATCTTCAGGTGTGTTCACATTCATCAAAGCTTCTGGGTTACCTGGTTTCAGGATTAATGTATCACTGTTGATCAGAACTTTTCTTGGACAGGTATTTCCTGATCCTAAAAAATTAAGGAGCAGAGGATAACTTTTAGATTCCCAAATGGTAATCAACGGTTCTGGAAGCCCATCAAACGGGCTTTCATAAGTGGTTGCTGCTTTTTCGGTATTTCTGTTTTCAATTAAAAATTCTAAAGATTTTTCATCCAATAAAGGTAAGTCACAGGCAACGACTAACCATGCTTTATCTCTTTGAGAGCGCAACGCCGAAAGTATGCCGCCGAAAGGTCCCATGTTCAGAAAAGTATCGGTAAGGGGCTTGTAATCCGTATCAAAATTTTCCAGTTGGTCTTGTCTGCAGGAAATAAAAACCTCCTCACAAAATGGAGCTAAAAGATCAGCCGCAAAATACCGCTGCTCTTTGCCATGCCAATTGATTTTATCTTTAGGATTTCCCATTCGCTGGCTTTTTCCTCCTGCCAGTATCAGTCCGTTTAATTTGGGGAAATCAGTCTCTTTTGAAATCATTTTTTCCTCCTGTTTTTTCGATGAGTTGTATTTCTTTTATCACAATGTCATGGCTCATTGCTTTGCACATATCGTAAATGGTAAGTGCAGCAACAGAAGCTCCTGTCAGTGCTTCCATTTCGATACCTGTTTTTGCTTCAATCTCTGCAGTACAATAGATTTCAATTTCATTTTGAGAGTTGATTTCAATATCTATTTCGCAGTTATCCATGCCGATCGGATGGCAGAGAGGAATCAAATCACCGGTTTTTTTTGCTGCCATTATTCCTGCAATGATGGCAGTCTGGAAAACAGAACCTTTTTTAGTTTTAAAATCATCCTTTTGAAGTGCTTCCAGGATATTTTCAGGAATTTTCACAATAGCTCTGGCAACGGCTTTTCGGTGCGTAACTTTTTTACTGCCAACATTTACCATGCCCGGCTGTTCCTTTTTATTAAGATGTGAAAAGTTTGTCATAAATACATTAAAAATTATATTTCCAGATTTTATACACTTCGCCTTTCTTAAACTCAGTTTTTTCCAGGGGAAGCTCTATGAATGCATGAGTCTCTGCGAGATGGGAAAAGTCTCCGGAACCATTGGTATTTACTGATTCGGCGATTAATTGTCCCGATGGGTTCACACTGAGTTTTACCTGCGCAAAATACTGAAGTGGAGATGGAAAATCTATATCATTTTGTAAAACGGCATATTGTGCTGTTTTCGGGATCTCCAAAGATTTTTCCAACCAGGGAATAAAATACCGGTACAGACACATAAATACGGAAACCGGATTTCCCGGAAATGCAAAAATCAATTTTTCATTTTGGCTTTTTCCAAACCAGAACGGTTTTCCCGGTCTTTGTCTTATTTTATGAAAAATTTTCTCTATTCCCAGTTCATCACAGGCTTTGGGCAGATAATCGAATTTCCCCATAGAAACCCCACCGCTCATCAGCAAAATATCATAATTTTCGATGCATTGGGAAAGTTCCTTTTTTATGAATTCAAAATCATCATTCCAATGCAGCCAGTCAGCATTTATTCTGTATTTTTCCAAAACGGATTTTATAGTAATTCCGTTGGAGCGTCTTAACTGAAATGGAGTAGGGATCGTTTCAGGTGGTACCATTTCGTCCCCTGTAGAAATAATGGCTACTTTGGGAAGTCTTTTCACTGTTAGAAATGTTTTTCCCACTGACGCAGCAATCCCGAGAATAGATGGAGTTATCACTTGATTGGCTTTTACCAATATTTCTCCTGCCTTTTTATCTCTTCCTTTCAGATGGATATTCTGTCCTTTTTTAACATCGATAGTAATGCTTGCAAAATTTTTGTTTATCGAAATATCTTCATAACGAATGATAGTGTCCATTGAAGAATCCAAAGCTGCTCCAGTCATAATTTCTATGCATTCGTTTTCGTCATCAATAGAAACTGGAACTTCTCCCGCTGCCTGTACAGCTTTGATGGTAAAGGTGCGAATTCCTTTTTCAAACGAATTAAAACTGATGGCAATTCCATCTACTGTTGACCTGTCAAATGGCGGCAAATCGCGATCTGCCAAAATATTTTCTGCTAAAATTCTTCCTAAGGCATTTTCATAGAAAATCTCCTCGGTTCCGAAGTCTTTGATTTGGGAAAGTATGATCTCTTCTGCCTGCTGTACGCTAATCATTTCCATAGTTATCCTCCTATTGTTGCCATTGACTGATGGATTTGTGAGGCGGTTAAACTCAGTTTCTGAGCTTCCCAGCCGTCTTTCGGTTTTTTTTGTATGCTGCTGATAATTATGTTTTTCAACTCTTCATCTGTTTTTCCCATACGGATTTCATCTTTTAGATTGACACCGGTTCCTTCATATAAACAGGTTCTGAGAATACCAGAAGGAGTGATTCTTATTCTGTTGCAGTCTCCACAAAATGAACGGGTATAAGCTGCAATGATTCCAATATTTCCTGTAAAGCCTGGGATCTTATAACTGTAAGACGTTGAGCTTTTAGGATCATCTGTCTTTTGGATTTCTGGGAAATGATCTTTAATATAGCTGTAAATTTGTGTAAAATTCCATTTCAGGGAAATATCAGTATCACTTCCGTTAAAAGGCATTTCTTCAATAAAGCGGACATCTACCGGAAGCTCTTTTGCGAGCATAACCAATGGAATGATATCCTCAGTATTTTCCCCTTCCATGACTACCGTGTTGATTTTTACTTTTATATGATGTTGTAATAAACTGTCTAAAGTTTTCATCACCTGATCAAAACTATTTCTTCTGGTGATTCGGAAAAAGCGTTCCTTATCGAGTGTATCAAGGCTTAAGTTGACAGATTTGATCCCGAATTTTTTAAGTTGCGGAATATACTGTTCTGTAAGAAGACCGTTGGTTGTTATACTGAGATCGGTAAGTCCATCTAATTGCGATATATTTTGGATGAGTTCAATACTGTTTTTTCTGACAAAAGGCTCTCCTCCTGTTATCCTGATTTTATCTACTCCCAATTCTGTAAATACCGAACAGATTCTGAGCATTTCTTCGTCAGTCATTAATTCCTTTTGCTTAATCCAGGTAAGACCGTTTTCCGGCATACAGTAGGTGCAGCGGAGATTACACCGGTCTACGATAGCAAGCCGAAGATAGTTTATGCTCCTTCCAAATTGATCTGTCAACATTTAAATATAATAAGTCTTATTACAAATATACTGAATGTTTTTCTTTGAAAACGGTAATTCTATACTTGCAGATAATAGACAATATTTATTTCACAATTCCGGATATTGATGAGTATTAATATTGAATTTAAGTAACTTTATCGTACATTAATAAGAGATGCAACAAAAGAATAATTCAGCTGTATTGAAAGAAGAGGATAAAAAAGACATTGATGTTATTTATCAGGGCGAAATAAGTTCTTCCGAGCTTAACCGCTTTCCTGACAATTCTTTCACAATCATTATTTTAGATGAATGTATTGATGGTAACTGTATTACGGATATTGATACTTATACCTTAAATTCCCGGCAATTATTTGTTCATCTCCCTAAAAGGAAATATATATGGAATCTGCCTTCACATGCGAGTGGCAGAAGGCTGATCATTAATGATTCTATTCTTGAAACATTTTCTCCCACATTAAAGCATACTTTTTCGCCTCACAGTACATACGAAATGATTCAGTCAAATGAAGAAGCCTATGAAAAATTCAGTATGGAGTTTGATGCGATTCGTAAAGAAATACATTCGGAAGTAGTATTTCCGGAACTTATTAATGCAAGGGTAAGACTTTTAGCGCTAATGATTAACCTTTGGATAGAGCAGATGCATGGAAAATCAGCATTGAGTGATTACAATAATCCTGTTTTCCGGTTCCATGAACTTGTAGAAACCCACTACAAAACACAAAAAGGCGTAGCCTTTTATGCTGAAGAACTATGTATTACTCCCAATTACCTCGGAGTTCTGTGCAGAAAGCAATATAAAATATCTCCATTAGAATTTATAAAACAAAGAATATTATTGGAGGCAAAGAAATTGTTACACAGTTCAAATAAATCAATTAAAGAAATAGCTTTTGAGCTTGGATTTAATAATTTCTCTCATTTTTCCTATTTTTTCAGAACACAAACAGGCTGGACTCCCAAGAGTTACAGAATGACTATGAGAAAAAGTTAAACTTAATAAACATAGAAACAAAGATATGTCTTTGTTGACATAAAAGTAGATATAACGGAAAATCTGATGTGCAGATGGAAATTTTATCAATTCTGGCTTTAAAAATTAAATTCTAAATGTCTCAATAGTAAATTTTGGATTACATATTTTTATGGATATAAAAAAAGGAGACAACTATTAAATAGTGTCTCCTTAAGTGAGCGCGAAAGGATTCGAACCTTTGACCGTCTGCTTAGAAGGCAGATGCTCTATCCAGCTGAGCTACGCACCCATTAAGTAGTTTTGAGAAAACTACTAAAACAGTCGGGGCGGCAGGATTCGAACCTGCGACCTCCTGGTCCCAAACCAGGCGCGATGACCGGACTACGCTACGCCCCGAAGGTGTCATCAATAACGAATTTTACTTCGTTTTTAGGGCTGCAAATTTGCAATTCTTTTTTTAATAAAAAAATAAAATGAAGGATAATTTTTAATTAATTTTTCATTAACCCTTTTTTATTACCTTTAGCCTGTTAATAACCATTGATTTAGCCTGCTTTAAAAATGATGAAAAAATTTCCGCTTTTTTTGTTCACATTAAACATTCTTATCCCAAAATATAAAAAAACAGCCTTTAAAACAGGCGCTCGTTTTCTTCTGTTCAGCTGCCTTTTGATGATGTATTCTTGTTGCAGGGATGAAAAATTTGTAACCCATAAAATTGCCAACATATCTCTTAGTTTACCTGAATCATTTGTTGTTAAAAAAGAACCTGCTGAAGATTCTCAGGTGTTTAGTATCAATATTGGAAATAAGCATATCGGATATGTTTATTATGGTGATTATAAACCTTTTGAAGAGGATAATTATATGGTTGTTTCAGAACCCGAAATTTTTGAAAAGCTTAAGAGTAATATCGAGCTTAATACTTATTTGTCAGATAATTCCGATAGAGATTACAGAAACGGAATTTATAATGTTAATTACTACTACTACGATACCATCAATCTGCACAGGGCTCAGATTATGCTGCCTAAGAAAATGGATAAAGGATCTATCGGTGTTCATTTTGATAGTGTAGATGTTCACAAAAATAAGATGGCAATTATTATTAATGATTTGAGTGAAGAGAATAAAGAGTTGTTTTTAAAAATCTTTAAAACCATTAAAATAAACTCTGTTCAATATTAATTTTAGTAAAAAATAAAATAATAAGTGGTTATTACTCAATTGTATATACTTGACTGGTATGATGATATTATAACATCAGTTACTTTATTTGAAAATGATATGTATATTTTTAATTGTATTCGTAAAGATGTTAATAATGGAGAGAAAACATATTATTGTGTAAAAATAGATAGAATTTCGTCTCAGAAAATTCGGGATATAATGGAGAAAAAGAAACTCACTACAGATGATTGGAACATTATCAATGTGATTTTTGAAAAGAATAATAAAAATGATCATGTTTTTTTATTGAAAACTGAATCATTATTCATTGGTTCGGATATTATTTTTAGGAAAACAAAAAATTCGGACATCAGATCTATTACATTTCCTTTTGATACTTCAACTTTATATACTGATTTAAAATAATAATGAAAGATATATTTGAGTTTACAATTATGATTCATGAAAATTTGTCGGAACACGTTGTAGACAGTTTTATTGCATTTATAGAAAATAATTCTGTGTTTTGGGGAGGTGGTTATTCTGAAAATCAGATAAATGGAGGATTATATATTGATGAGAGTGTAGACATTAATATCAATGATTTTATAAAAGAATTCCTTACATTTTTTTTACATCAGGAAATTAAGATTGATAAAATTGAGATCAATATTGAAGATTTTTACTCTCACTCTTTTGAATATGATGATTTTATGAAGATCCACTCATCAATGCCAGTACATATTGGTTATTGGGAAGTATAATTATTACTGCCAAAGGGTTTGCCGAAAAATTGAAATAAAATTTTATGAAGAAATATAGAGATACTAATGTTTATTACCTGTCAAATTTTTTTGAACATAATGAATTGAAGTACGAAAGTTTCTGGTTGTTTTATAATCGCGAAGATGAAATTCAAATGGGAATTTTTTTTCCTGGTCAAAAAGTGTATTCGTTTTTATGGGAGTATGCAGATGAAGATATTTTAGTAAAAATTGATGAGTGGAAAAGAGCGTTCAGGAGAAATGATATTGAGATCTTACAGGAAGCTAAGCTGCATACCCGAAATTATCTGTCAGGAGAACAAAAAGTATATCTGGATTGCTTAGAAACCAATCTTACAACTGTGGATAAAAAATTTAAAGACCTGACTGCATACGATACAGGACAACGTTTTGTTCAGATTGTGACCGATGAGAATATATCATTTGCTGATATTGATTTAGGATTTCTGAAATTAACGGATACAGTAGATAAATTTAGAGCGGTTGTCAGGATTTTAGATACTGATGGTATTCAGGCATTGATCTTAAATGGCTATCATCATCGTGGGGAATTACTTAAAGTCTGCATTGTGGAGAGTGATAAAGCCTGCTCAACAATAACCGAAACTTTGCCCTTGAATATTTTTGAAAATACATATGTAGCAATGCCTTTTAGCGGGTGATGGTATTAAAAACATAGTCTGTTAGAAATTGTTTCTGTAAGGATATAAAAATTGATTTTTTAAATGAGTAGAAATAAAAATTTATTAGTGATTTTAATCGTTGCTGCATTAGTTTTTTTATATAAGTTTATATTTTCGTCAAAAGACGAAGGCGGTTTTTTAGATGAAATTAGAGATAAGGGTATAAAATCTATAGTTAGTAAAAAGTATATTGACTATGATAATCACAATATATCATTTTTGGTCTATGGCAATAAAGATAGTATAGTTGTTTACAGAGATTGGTGGGATAAGGTTTCTGTTGGAGATTCTATACTAAAACCAAAAGGTTCTTTAGATGTAATTATAAAAAATTCTGATAAGATTGAAAAATTTGATTTTGGAGATAAATAAAATGAAAAAAGAGACTCTAATTTCTGTGATTTTATTTACATTATTTTTTTCATGTGAATCGATTAAAGGTCCGTTGGAAATAAAAAATGAATGTGGATCAAATGAGATAATTTTAAATTATAATAGTAAAGAAAAATATGACCACAATGAATATAAATTTTTATTTAGATCAGGTATTAAAGATACTGTTAAAGTAGAGTTTGATAATGAAATAATAAAAAAATATATAGATACAGAAGAAAATTATGAACATAATTTTAATTTTTTTTCTATTAAAGGGAAAAAAGATTCTATTGTTAGGTTATCAATAGGAACTGAGAATTATTGTTTTATAATAAATAAAAGATACTATTATTATGATTTTATTAGAAGAGATAATAAGTTGTATATATATTTAGATAAGTTAAGAAATAGATCTTTCGAATAATTTAGATAAGTATTTATCCTTGTGTCACTTCTGTACAAAGTAATAAAAAACCTCACAAAACGCGAGGTTTTTTTAATTAAACAAGACCCACTAATCCCTATATTTGCCCCATGAAACGATTAATGCTGCTGTACGTACTTTTCCCTGTATTCCTATTCTCACAGACTACCGGAAAAGTGGTCAAAATTTCAGACGGAGATACCATTACTTTACTGTTAAAAGGCAATCAGCAAAAAAAAATCAGGCTGGCTGAAGTCGATTGTCCGGAAAGTGGACAGGCATTCGGGAAAAATGCCAAACAGTTTACTTCTGCCCAGGTATTTGGGAAAACGGTAAGCTTTGTAGAAACCACTACAGACCGTTATGGAAGGTCTATTGCGAAAGTATATTATGATGACGGGAAATACCTTTCCAAAGAGCTTATTAAAGCCGGAATGGGATGGTGGTATTTTTCTTATTCCAAAGATGCTTCTTTAGGTAAAATTCAGGAAAATGCACAATATAGAAAAGTCGGTCTCTGGCAGGATGTGAATGCTGTTGCACCCTGGGATTACCGTAAAATGAAACGTGAGCTTAGAAATAATAAGAAAATCGAGGCCGCCAAAACCGGAACAAAAGTAAAAGCAGTAGCATAAATATTGGATAAAGAAGCGTGAAGATGATAGAGGGAAGTTGGTCGATATCTATCGATTGATGTAGTATGAACTTCCATCCTCAAGCTTCCATCTTCCATCCTTTTAACCCCCTTTCTTCCTTACAAAAAGATAAAAACTCGTAGCCATGAAGATAAAAATAGCAGCGATATTACAGTAATCTATTCTTTCGAAAGCGATATTTTCGTTCATGAAGTTTTCCATTGATTTGTAGCCTCCGGTATAAATCAGAAAATCAGCGAATTTTTTCTGATAGATAATCGTCGTGAAAAGCAGCATGAATACTCCAAAACCAATAGGATAAATGAAGTTTTTAAAAAGAAGACTCAAAGTTAGCTGTACCATAGCGATAGCAGAAAGAGTAATAAAAAACTTCAGAAAGACATAAAATATCACTTCTCTGAAATCATAATTCTGGAAACCCAGTTGTGGAAAAACGATACTTAGCAGATATCCGCTTAGCAGTAAAGTCAGATAAGAGAAAAGAACAGAGAAAAAAACAGTTATCTGGATAAATATAGCTTTCGAGAAAAATATTTTGGTTTTGGAAACTGGAAGCGTGAAAAGAATTTTATAATTATTATTTCTGTATTCCACATCACAGCAGGCGTGTACAAAAAGTGATACCAGAATAGGGTAGAGAAGATAGAAAAACATAAATATAGTCCTTCCCAATGACATTTTCCAGGGATTTACTGTTCCCTCTGTTTCTTCCGCTCCGGAACGGAGCACATCATACACCATGTACAGATCAATCGCAAAGATGATTAAAACAGGAAGCAGCAGAATTCCGAAAATCTCTTTGTTTTTCGAGAGTTTATACTGCTCGGATGAAAAAGCTTTTAAGAAAATATTGGTATTAGTCATGATTTTTAGAAATTAAATTAATGAAGATCTGCTCAAGATTGGTGGTTTGAGATTCTATACCATAGATCTCAATTCCATTTTGGATCAACGTGGTGAGAAGGCTATTGAATTCTTTATCATCATTGATTCTTACAGAAATTTTGTTTGTATTATTCAGCGTTGCGGAAAATGTGTCCTGGAGTAGAGCTAATGCTTTTTCAACAGGATTAACTTTTAAAACAACTTCTTTTTCCACATTGCTTAAAAGTTCATTTTTTGTGCCCTGAAAAATCATTTGTCCGCCTTCAATAATTCCAATGTGGGTTGCCGTTTTTTCAAGCTCGCTCAAAATATGGCTTGAAAGAAATATGGTTTTTCCCTGTTCATTCAAATGCTGGAAGAGTTTTCTCATTTCAAAGATTCCCTGAGGATCAAGTCCGTTGAGTGGTTCATCCAGGATCAGAAGTTTCGGATCATGAAAAATAGCCATCGCAATTCCCAGACGCTGTTTCATTCCCATTGATAGAGCTGTTGCCTTTTTCTTTTTCTCATTATGAAGATCTACCAGTTCTAGAACCTCATCAATCCTTTTGTTTCCTTTGCCATAGATAATGTCCAGGTATTTGAGGTTTTCAAAAACAGTAAGTTTTGTATAAAAACAAGGGGATTCAATCAGGTTTCCTGTGTTGGCAAGAATCTCTGTCCGATTCTGTTTTAAGCTTTTATTTTGAATGAAAATATTGTCTGCAGATGATTCCAAAAGTCCCAGAAGAAGTTTAATCGTAGTCGATTTTCCCGCTCCGTTTCTTCCCAGATAGCCGTAAATACTGCCTTCAGGAATGTTAAGGTTGATATTGTTCAGAATAGTTTTAGAACCTATGGTATAACTGAGGTTTTGAGTAGTAATGCTTTCCATTATTCGTGAGAGGTTAAAAAAGTATTGGTGTCTATATAGAATATTCCGTCAAAAAACTGGCTCCAGACTTTTTTCTGATCTGTTCCCTGATTGATAGTGGATACAAACTCGTTCTTCAGTACAGAACTTTCCGGGATATTTCTGAGATTGATAAAAAAATAAGGAGTCTTCGTTGCATGAAACGTATTTTCGATGGCGAGCTTTCCAGGCTTATCCATAGGGGTTCCTGTTTTATTATATTTGGCATAGGATGAAAAGTCAACCATATAAGAAGCCTTTCCGTATTTACTTTTGATATAAGCGCCCAGAGGTAAGTAATCTTTGTTGTACCGGCTCGCAAAAGTATGAAGATTTGCACACCACACAATAATCTTTTGTCCCTGGTACACAGAATCAATCTGATGAATAAGATTTTTAGCCATCAGAGAGTCTCTGAACTGCATACTCTGCATAGATCCGGCCTTATATTTCCATATTTTATCAAAATTGTTTCTCATATCATGTAAATACCGGGTATATATTCTATTTTCAGGTGTTTTTTTCAGTTTTGAAACCACCTGTTCAAGCCGGCTGATTTCATTGAGAAAGTCTTTTTTCTGATTTTCTGATAAAGTTTTTCCGGCAAACCCTTTGTACATAAAATTGGAGATCTGATTAAGGTTTTTGTTTAGAAGAGGAAATGGCTTAAGGTCAATCGAATTTTTGCTTAAAAAATCGTTCAATAACTTACTTCGTTTGTCATAAAGTTCCTTTCCGGAAAATTGTATATCAAATCCGCCCAGCTCTATCGGATGGGATGATGTTTTAGTTTTCTGATAATAGCTGATCAGAGGTTGGGTTTCGCTGTTATCCCACCAAAAATCGAAAAGTCCCACTCCTCCTATGGAAGCTGAAGGAATTTTCAGGCTATTGTTCTTCATTTCTTCATTCATCACCCAGGTATCATATTGTCCTGCTTCATAAAGTACAACGCTATATCCCAAATTTTCATGAAGATATTTGATGAGTCTGCTTTTGGCCTGCATGGTAGCTCCGTCATAATGAATGTTTTCTCCCAACATTAAAATCCTGTTATCTTTAAGCACAGAACCCAGAACCTTAAGGTCACTGTTGTCTGGGTATTCCATAGAAATACTTTTTATAGGATGTTTATACCGCTGGACGTCTTTCAGGAGTTCCTGTTTTTCTTTTTCAGGAATATCTTTAAAAACAATTTTATTCAGGATTAAAACTGCAATGACAGAAACTATAAAAGTGTAAAGTATTTTTTTCATCCATTCAAATTATACAGTTGCTAAATGCTTGTTCACTTTCTTATTTGATTTTAAATTTAATAAAAAACAAAAGATTTATATGAAAACTATTTATTCTTTGGCCGAAAATAATGCCATACGAAAAATGATGTCAATTCGTCTTGTTTTCCTTGTTCCGGGAAATATATAAGTCTGATGGTGGATGAAAAAATAAAAACTGTCTCAAAAAAATATGAGGTTTTTTGTGAGCGCGAAAGGATTCGAACCTTTGCCGTCCCGATTATAAATCGGGATGCTCTATTTTTTTGCTGTAAAAGCTTTTGGTATTGTATAAAAACAAAAAAGACTCACTGTATCCAGTAAGTCTTTAAGTGAGCGCGAAAGGATTCGAACCTTTGACCGTCTGCTTAGAAGGCAGATGCTCTATCCAGCTGAGCTACGCACCCATTAAGTAATTTTGAGAAAACTACTAAAACAGTCGGGGCGGCAGGATTCGAACCTGCGACCTCCTGGTCCCAAACCAGGCGCGATGACCGGACTACGCTACGCCCCGAATATATAAGAAGAGCGGAGGGTAAGGGATTCGAACCCTTGCGACACTTTCGCGTCGACAGTTTAGCAAACTGCTCCGTTAACCACTCCGGCAACCCTCCTTTTTGTTGATTTTTTAATGATCGTTGTTCCGTTATTGCGAGTGCAAATATAGAACAGATTTCTTTATTTACCAAATAAAATTCAAGAAAATTTTGTGTATTTTTGAAGTAATAAATCATCCAAAAACCAAACTGATGCGTAAGACATTATATATCATCGGATTAAGCACTTTTGTTTTTTCATGTACTTCTCAGCCAAATGTGAAAAAAAATACTTACAAACCGAAAACCCCAATAACACAGGCCAAACCGAAGGTTCAGACAACACCGCCGGTGGCTCCAAAACCAAAAGTAGTATCCGATCATGGAGTAGACTTTTTTACTACTAATATAGCAGACCCAACAAAAAATGATAATACGGCAAGTTATGGTTCTATTGTATCTGCAAAACCAGGAGGATATAAAGTTGTAAAGACTTATTTTCCTGCAGTAGCTCAAAATTTCAGACAACGTTACTTAATATTACATTATACAGCTCTTGCAGATGATAAATCGATTACCGTTCTTACCCAGCAGGCGGTGAGTGCCCACTATCTGGTAAATAATACAGGAGATAACGAGATCTATCAGTTGGTAGATGAAAATAAAAGAGCATACCATGCAGGAGTAAGCTCATGGAGAAATGATAAAAATCTTAATGATACTTCTATCGGGATTGAAATTGTAAATGCTGGCTATTCTACAGATGCTGCAGGTAAAAGAACATTTGCTCCTTTTAGTGATGATCAGGTGAAAAAAGTGGCCGCATTGGTTAAAGATATTGTGACAAGATATCAGATTCAGCCTACTTATGTACTTGCTCACTCAGATATTGCTCCAACAAGAAAACAGGATCCGGGACCTATGTTCCCATGGAAAAAGCTGTATGACGAATACCAGATTGGGATGTGGTATGATGAAGCAGCAAAGCAGGCTTATCTTGAGGCGGCACAGTCAGATATTACGGCAAAATATAATGAAACCAGCTTTATTTTCCTTATTCAGACCTCATTACAGAAATTTGGGTATGGATTGGATCTTAGCGGAACATGGGATGATGCTACCAAAAAAACAATTGAAGCATTCCAGTACCACTTCCGTCCACAGAATTATGACGGAATCATGGATGCCGAAACATGGGCAATACTGCAAGCTTTAAATCAAAAATATCCAGTAAAATAATTCAAATTAAAGCGCATCGGTTAGATGCGTTTTTGCTATCTTTAAACGATCAAAAACAGTAAAATATCTGTAATGGAAAATTTCAGGAAAGAAAGTGATCTATTAGGCGAACTGAATGTGCCTTTAGATGCTTATTATGGGGTTCAGACACAAAGAGCTATCGACAATTTTAAAATTTCAGGACAGCTTTTGTCTTCATATCCGGATTTTATAAAAGGGTTGGCTTTTGTAAAAAAAGCAGCAGCAAAAACCAATTATGAATTAGGACTTCTGGACGAAAACCTATATTTTAAAATAGCAGAAGCATGTGATGAAATTGTAGACGGGAAATATCATGACCAGTTTCCGGTAGATATGATTCAGGGTGGGGCAGGAACCTCCATCAATATGAATGCAAATGAAGTGATTGCCAATGTCGTATTGGAGAAATTAGGGAAAAATAAAGGAGAATATGAATTCTGTTCACCTAATGATCATATCAACCTTTCACAGTCAACCAATGATGCTTATCCTACGGCCATCAAAATGGGATTGCTGCAGATGAACATCGGTCTGGTAGAAAAACTTGAAAAAATTATTGCTGCATTCCGTGCAAAAGGACAGGAGTTTCATGATGTTATCAAAATGGGGCGTACACAGCTTCAGGATGCTGTTCCAATGACTTTGGGGCAGGAGTTTGAAGCATATGCAGCTACATTAGAAGAAGATATCTCTAAGCTGAATAACAATGCAAACCTCTTTGTAGAAGTAAACATGGGAGCAACAGCTATCGGAACAGGATTAAATGCTCCGGTGGGTTATGCTACACTTTGTGCTAAAAACTTAGCTCAGATTACAGGATACCCAATTGTTTCAGCACCGGATTTAGTGGAAGCAACACCAGATACAGGATCATATGTGATCTACTCTTCAGCAACGAAGCGTCTTGCTGTGAAATTATCAAAGATCTGTAACGATTTAAGATTACTTTCATCAGGTCCAAGAGCCGGTCTTTTTGAAATCAATCTTCCACCAATGCAGCCTGGATCTTCTATTATGCCAGGTAAGGTAAATCCGGTAATTCCGGAAGTGGTAAACCAGGTTTGTTTCAAAGTATTCGGGAATGATCTTACCGTAACTTTTGCCGCAGAAGCAGGACAGTTACAGCTTAATGTAATGGAGCCGGTGCTTTCTCATGCGATTATGGAAAATATCAACTTCCTTTGTAATGCTTTAGATACCCTTCGTGACAAATGTGTGGTTGGAATTACAGCCAATAAAGAGATTTGTCTGAATATGGTAAAGCACAGCATCGGTATTGTAACAGCTCTGAACCCTTATATCGGGTACAAACAATCTACACAGATTGCTAAAGAAGCATTGGAAACCGGAAAAAGCGTTTATAACCTTGTTCTTGAAAAGGGAATTCTTTCCCAGGAGAAACTGGATGAAATCCTTGATCCGAAAAATATGCTGAAACCGCATAATAAATAATAAAAAACAATAAGTGGTAAATGATCCTGTTAGCGGTCATTTATCACTTATTATTCATCATTTATACCATAATTCGTGAGGTTTTTAATCATAATTCCTGCTCATAACGAAGAAGACAATCTCTCCTTTACACTTGATTCTTTACAACTGCAAAGCAGCAAAGATTTTAAAGTAGTGGTAGTGAATGACGGTTCTGTAGATGGAACTCCTGAAATTATCAGGAAATATACAGAAACTGATTCCCGTTTTGAAACGATCAACCTTCAGAAATCTGAACATCAGCCCGGATCTAAAGTCGTTCATGCTTTTAAAAATGGTCTCCGGACTCAATCTATGGATGAATTTGATGTCATCTGTAAATTTGATGCCGATATCATTCTTCCCGAAAATTATCTGGCAGCAGTAGAAACAGCTTTTAACAACAATCCAGCATATGGACTTGTAGGAGGTCTTTTGTATATAGAAAAAGAAGGGAACTGGGTCTATGAAGGAAATTCTAATAAACATCACGTAAGAGGCCCTATGAAGGCTTACCGTAAAGAATGTTTTATTCAGATCGGAGGCTTAAGAGAAACATTGGGCTGGGATAATATTGATTCCATACTGTTGGAAAACCTGGGATGGAAGGAAGTTGTCCTTCCGGAACTCCATGTGAAACTGATAAAAGTAAAAGGAGCTGATTACACCATACGGCCTGCAGATTATTATGGCAGGTATTTTTATTTCTTAGGTCTTAACAGGTTCCTGGCTTATATAGCCTCTTCAAAAGAAGCTATGAAAAGCAAATCACCATCATTTTTCTTTGATATAATAAATTCCTACGAAAATTGCAGATCAAAAAAAATGGAACTTAAAATTACAAAAGAAGAGCAAAAAACTGTTAATGATCAGCGTTGGAGAATGCTGAAAAAGAAATGGCTGAAGATGTAGGATGTAAAACTGTACAGGTTTTATAAATAATTATTAGTAAATTCAATAGGAGCGGACTTTAGCCCGTTTAATAAAAATAAAAATCAATTGGCTTTAGCCAAAACTTATAAAGATTCCCATTAACCCTGTGAAAAAAATAGCTTACATAGAAATAGACACACACGCAGAAATTGCCCAGGCTTTCATAGATGTTATGGGAGGGTCTCAGGATTTTAAGGTAGACTATTATTTTTCAAAAAGGGTCAAAGATCACATAAATCATCGTAATGAAGCTGTTTTTTTATCTGACAGTTCTATGATTCTGGATCAGTTAAAAGGGAAAGGATATGATCTGGTTGTCATAGGAACTGTACATCGTTATTTTAATACATTTTTAGCGATAACAAAAAAGTACAATACAGCAATCATTACCCATAATCTTAATTTTACAAAAGCTTCAAAACTGAATCTGATGAAAAGTGTTTTCAAAGGAGATGTTATTTTCAGACTGAAATTGTGGCTGAAAGAAGGATTATTTTATAAAACTAAAGTTTATCAGACTTCCAGATCCCTTTTTGTGCTGGATGAAGCATTGGTTTCGGAGAAATATCAGTTTTTGCCACTGTTTTATACCAGAGATTTTGATAAAATTAAAAATGAAAATCTCGTAGTGGTAATTCCAGGCGGTGTTTCACAGAAAAGAAGGAATTATGCTTATATTTTTGAGACTATTCAGAATGTAAAGACAGATAGGCATTGTGAGTTTGTATTTCTTGGAAAAGCAAAGGATCATGAATTAAGACATCTGGAACAAATGTCTCAAAGACTGCCTGAAAATATCAGTATTACTTATTTCTCTGAAAGAGTCTCTTCTGAAAATTTCGGGAAATGGATGCAGAAAGCAGATATTCTATGGTGCCCGATTCAGCAGGAAACAGAGTTTTTCAGCATGAAAGAAACTTATGGAGTGACTAAAATGACAGGGAATCTTGGGGATGCAGTGGCTTACGGAAAATTGGCCGTTTTTCCTGGAAATTATCCTTCAAAACTTGAATTTATCATTCCTGAAAAAGAAAATATTCTTAATCAGTTGGAAACTTTATCAGAGACTCCATTTGACTTTTATAAAACTTACAGTAAAGAAGTGGTGCAGAAAAAACTGGAACAGTTTTTAAATAGTTTTCTGATGTAAATAACATCAATGTAATTCAATAAATACGCTTTAAAAAGCCTACTTAATCTTAAGTACACTTTTGATAAACCTCATATTCAGATAGTCTTCAACCGGGAATATTTTGGTGAAATAATTTCCGATATAGATGAGTATCAGAACAACTGCCGGCTTGTAAACAAGATTAAGCAGATTGCTATTGAAGTTTGGAAGCACAATAGCCACTGTAATAGCTAAAGTACAGATAATAGAAACAAAAATCATTTCAATGCTTAAAGGCGAAACTTTAAATACAATATAATTGAAAACAATTTTTACAACATTGTAAATAGTAAGGGAAATAGCCGTAGATAAAGCAATTCCGATCAGTTTCAGATCTGTATTTTTAATGAAATAATAATTAAGCCCAATAGTTAGTCCAGCCAGTAAAAGCATCACCAGAATATTGAATCTGTAATATTTTGAAAGAGAAATAATATTTCCGTTGAAACCTGTTGCGAGATCTATCAGCACAGCAGAACCCCATATCCAGACTACAGGCTCATATTCTCTGAGCATAGTTCCGTTCTTGGGCATAAATTGTGTCAGATAAGGGAATCCAACCATGATGCATGAGAACAAAACAGCGCCAAGAAAATATAATGTTAAAGATGTTTTCTTATGAAACCTGTCCAGTTCTACCATATCTCCGTCTGCCAGCGTTTTGTTGATGATAGGAGCAGAGATATTAAATAATCCAAGCTGTGGAATAGAGATTAATGAGATCAGGGCATATAAAACAGAATAAATTCCTACCTCTTCCATTCCCATAAACTCTCCGATCATAAAGCTGTTGATTGCCAGGTAATTTCCAAAAGTTCCCAGGAATCCGAAGAAACTGTAATTGAAAAATTCTTTCCAGAAATTGTTTTTCTTAAAATAATCCGTATTAAAATCAAGCTTGATTTTCTCCAGTTTGTTGGTGTAATAGATATACCCCAAAAGCATTAAAAAGAATATTCCAAAAAAGAAAGCAAAAGCTATTTTCTGCGATGTTGCAGCAATAATATTCTGCGATAAAGCAAAGAAGAAAAGGCAAAAAGCTCCCAGGTTTGCTATTTTCGGAAACAGATTGTCGAAAATATTGGAAACCACAATTCTTTTATAATTGGAAGTGTATTTGTTGAAAACAGCACAAAATGAAAGGATTAAAATCAGAGGAAGAATCATTTCCTTGATCTTCCATGCTTCAGAGTGCCTGAACTTTGGATAAAAATAAGGAAGTATAAAAAATACAACTGTGAAAATAAGAAAGTTGATAAAGACAGTGAGCAGCGATAATGACAGCATGTTTTGTTTTTTACCGTCTCTTTCTACTGTGTGAAAAAATTTCACATTTGAATAGGAAATTCCCAATACTACAAAAGGAACCAGCATTTCTGCAGTGGGAAGAATGTAGCGCAGCTTTCCATAAAATTCAAAATCATTCGGAAATATGAATATTGCGGAAACTGTACCCAGCAAAAACCCAATATAACCGATAATGGAATATTTGAAGCCTTGTCTCGCTACTACACTCATAAGTTGTTTTAAATGTTTTTAGGTATAAAAATAATATTGTTGATGTACTGAGTTTTATTTTTTTCGTCGTTTGTATTTTGTGTTATGATATCTTCTGTAAGACTTTCCAGGGTAAAGCTGTTTCTGTTCAGATATTTCGCTTCATATCCCCAGCTCATTACTTCAGATATTTCATTCCATATAGGGGTCTTGTGGTGTCTTTGTTCCATCTCGACCATTAATGTCGGTGTAAACTGTCGGATGGTTTCCCTCGCTCCGAAAAGCGTTTTTATTTCGTTTCCTTCAACGTCTATTTTGATAAAATCAAGCCTTTTGAAATGTTCCAGAGCTGCCCATTCATCCAGTTTGATCACTTTTACTTTTTCCGTATAGCTTTTTTCTTCTCCTTTTTCTTTATAAGAAGTGTTTAAAGTACCGCGGGAAGCAATTGTTTTTCCATTAATAATAGGTACTTTGAACTCAGCAATTATGTTTTCGTCAGAAAGAGCCAGAGGAAAGATATGCATTGCCGGAAACAGTCTTTTTAATCGACGGTAAAGCTTTTTATTGGGTTCAAAACCATAAATGTTATCGTGGTTCAAAGTATTTTCCAACTGGTATAGGAAAGTTCCTACATTCGCACCAATGTCCAATATAACAGCATTTTTTGGAAGGTATTCCTTAATCCATACCAGTTCCGGTTCTACATTACGTTCCGAAAAATTATTTTTATTAAGATTATTTAACGTTTTAAAATATCTTTTTTTATAGAAATTCGGACTTATATATTGTAGTTTTTCTGCGATTTTTTGGTATAAAGACATCGTAAGCGTTTTGACGAACAGCAAAGATAAGCAAAAATGTAAAACTTTCTTAAAAAATGTTAATTATAATAATTTGATTTTCAATAATTATCTTTTGTTTCTGTTTGGTAATCAGCTGTTTTTTAATGGATTTTAAATTTGTCATACAGACATCATAATATCCTCAATCTTATGTAAATATTCTAAAAGATTCAGAAATTGAAAGTTTGTTAGCTGTTATCTATGAAAGCCTGTGAGTAAAAAGCATCTGTGTTTCAGGATAAATTAAAGAAAAGGTGTATTTAGGAAATCATTGAAAGGCTTCATCAACTTAAAAATTTTGTTCATATTTTTCACAGCATTTTTATCCAATACTTCCTCGTCTTTTAAAGAATATACTACAATGAAATTTTTAAGTTTCAGATATTCTCCCATAGGATCCTCTTTCTCGAAACCCTGAGGGATCTTTTTTAGTTTGTCATCCTGGTTAAGTTGCGGGAAGTGCTTTTTGAAATCCTTATTGTTGAGAATTTTAAGAAAATCATCACCGTACACCGATATTTCTTTACGAACTTCTTTCAAAACAGAAGATTCAGGCATATAGATACCTCCGGCTAAAAAGGATTTGCCGGGTTCCATGTGAAGATAGTAACCTCCTTTCTGATTCCCTTTTCCCATTCCCAGAGATGCTCCGAAATTGGTTTTATAAGGAGATTTATCTTTTGAAAATCTTGTGTCTCTGTAAATTCTGAACAGTGCTTTTTTACTGTCAATTTTAGCAAGTTCTTCATCAAAACCTGACATCTCTTTAATGAGTTCATCCAGAAATGTAATAACGTTTTGCTGAGATTCAGTATACAGGCTTTTATTTTCATTAAACCATTCGCGGTTATTGTTTTTATTTAATTTGTTTAAAAAATCAAATGTTTTGGGAGAAATGCTCGCAGACATGTTGTGTAGGGTGTTTTTTATTGTTGTTGCTAAATCAGATTTGAAACGGTTTCTCAATTCCGAACCTCGAAACTTACAATTCAAATGTACAAAAACTATTCGTATCCTAATACTTCAATAAGATCAAGTTTTGAAGCTTTTATGCAGGATAATACCTGAAAAAGAATCCCGTTACGGCACGGTCTAAAATAAAACATTTCTTTTGGAATAGTTGTGGTTAAATTTGGGCTTCTTTTATCTGAAGCAGATCCTGTTGGACTGAGTTTTTTTGAAAGCCTTAAAGAATAAAAGGAAATATTATTCCCCTTTGCGTATTCAATACAATTTTTCAGAGTTCAGACAGCCGGATAATTGGGAGCATAGGGAAATATTTCCAAGCTATGCATAAGAATATCAAAAAGAAAAATTTGCGTTCTATGGTTTTATTTTTGAAAATTCATAAATATCACCGAAAAAATCAATCCAATTTAATAAAAAAAAATAATGTTTAACAAGTTTTTAATCTAAGGCTTGTTTTTTTACATTTAATTTTCAAAAAATTCAAGATATATTAAAAGATTCTGAATTTAAGTTTGTATATTTAAAACTTTATTCAAAAACAAGTCAAATATTTATTGTATCTTTGCAAAAATTTTAAAATAGTTAATGAATTTATTTACGGAAACCAATTTAAGTCCTGATATCCTTAAGGCAATTGGCGAACTGGGCTACGAAAGCCCAACAGAAATCCAAAAACAGACTATCCCTTTTATTCTTTCAGATATTCGCGACTTGATCGCACTTGCGCAAACAGGGACAGGCAAGACAGCAGCGTTTTCGCTTCCGATTTTGGATATGATTGACGATACGAGTCGCAAAATCCAATTATTGGTGCTTTGTCCGACACGGGAATTATGTCTTCAGATTTCGAAGGACATAAAGAATTACTCTAAGTACATGAAAGACATCAAAACTACTGCAGTTTATGGTGGAAGTAGTATTGTAGATCAGATGAGATCTTTGAAGGATAAACCACAGATTATTGTGGGAACTCCGGGAAGAGTAATTGATCTTATCAACAGAAAAGCACTTGACTTTTCTGCTATTCATTGGTTGGTATTAGATGAAGCCGATGAAATGCTTTCTATGGGATTCAAAGACGAATTGGAAACCATTCTAAGCGAAACTCCGGAAACTAAACAAACTTTCTTATTCTCTGCAACGATGAATAAAGAGGTGGAAAGAATTTCCAAAAATTACCTTACAAAACCACACCGTATTTCAGTAGGTTCTATCAACGAAGTGAAGAAGAACATTACTCACGAATACTATGTAGTAGGGTACCGCCAGAAAAAAGAAGCGTTGAAGAGACTGATCGATGCTAACCCTAATCAGTACTCCATTATCTTCTGTAGAACGAGAATGGAAACACAGGAGGTAGCAGATTTCCTGATGCAGAACGGGTATGCAGCTGATGCTCTTCATGGAGATCTTTCTCAGGCACAGAGAGATACGGTAATGAAGAAATTCAGATTGAAGAACATTGATATTCTTGTAGCTACAGACGTTGCAGCAAGAGGATTGGATGTAAACTCTCTTACTCACGTTATTCACTTCTCTTTACCAGATGATCCTGAAGTATTCGTTCACAGAAGCGGAAGAACAGGTAGAGCTGGAAAAGATGGTATTTCTATGGCTTTGATAAAGCCTGAAGAAAGCAGAAAACTGAAACAAATCAAATCTTCAACAAAAATTGAAATCAACGAAAAATTCATTCCTACTGGTGATGATATTATCAAAGCTCAGGTAGGAGGTGTATTCGAAAAATTATTGACGGAGCACGAGGATCTTTTCGAATTCGATGATAGCTTAATTCCGGATCTAAGCAAATTTACAAAAGAAGAATTGGTGCACCAGCTGCTACAGTTCCAATTGAAGGATCTTGCTTTATATTACAAAGACAAACACGATCTTGTTGAGCAGAAATTGAGCAGCAGAGATGATGATTACTCAAGAAGAGACCGTGGCCGTGATAGAGACAGAGATAGAGGCCGTGATAGAGATAACAGAGACAGCAGAGACAGAGATCGCGGAAGAGATAGAGACCGTGGTGGAAAGCCAAGAAGAAGAGATGAGAGTATGGTAAGATTCTTCTTTAATCTTGGAAAAAAAGACCACTTGAAGAAGCTTGATGTTTTGGATATTATCAATAAGGCTACTGCTGATGGTAAATCTAAGAAAAGAGCTGAAATCGGAGATATCGAAATCTTAGAGAAATTCTCTTTCTTCGAAGTTGAAAAATCGTTTAAAGACAACGTCTTGAGCAATATTCAATCTATGAAGTTCAAAGGAAAAGATATGAGAGCTGAAGTTGCAAACTAAATCTCATCAATTACTATATAAAACCGGCTTTAATGCCGGTTTTTTTATTTGATAATCAGTAGTTAAGCGAATGTTAACAAAACTTAATGTCATATAGTTTCACGTGCAATCCTTTTTTAGGAAATTTGCACACGAATTATAAATACTAAAAAATGGGAATTGGTAATATTTTCCACGCTTTTCAACCAAAAGATAAAATCTTCTTTGTACTTTTCGAAAAAGTAACTGAAAATCTAGTTGCAATGTCAGAAGATTTCAACACAGGAATCAAAGATTTCGATCTTAATGATGATTCTATGCTGAAGAAAATGAGTGACTTCGAACACAAGAATGATGAACTTACTCACGAAATTTTCGTAGAATTAGGGAAAAACTTCATTACACCTTTTGACCGTGAGGATATCCACACATTGGCAACAGGACTTGATGATATCGCTGATTATATCTACGCTTCCACAAAATATATTTTCCTTTACAAATCACCTGAGATGAAGGCTTATTCAGACTTCTCTTTATTGATCCACAAAGCATGTCTTGAAATTCAGAATGCAATGAAAAACCTTAAAGGGTTTAAAAACATGGAACAGGTGAAAGAAGCTTGTATTAAGGTGAACTCTATTGAGAATATTGCTGACGATTTGCTTTCCAATTCAATGGTAGACTTATTTGAAACCAATGATGCGATCAACATTATTAAAGTTTCATCTGTATTGAACTACCTTGAAATTGTAACGGATAAAGCAGAAGATGTTGCCAATACAATCGAGAACATCATGATTAAATACGCCTAATACATAGCAAAAAATGGAATTTCCGATTTTACTTGTAGTTATTATTGCGTTGGCCCTGATCTTCGATTATATCAATGGTTTTCATGATGCAGCCAACTCAATTGCGACTATTGTTTCTACAAAAGTTTTAACTCCATTCCAGGCTGTACTTTGGGCAGCGCTTTGGAACTTTGCAGCCTTCTTTATTGCTGCTTACATTATTGGAGAATTCAAAATTGGTAATACAATTGCCAAAACAGTTAACGAGAATTTTATCACCTTAGAAGTTATATTTTCCGGTCTTGTGGCAGCTATTGCCTGGAACCTGCTTACATGGTGGTTCGGAATCCCTTCATCATCATCACATACGCTGATCGGAGGTTTCCTTGGAGCGGCTCTTATGCATGCTTTCATGATGGATTATCATGATGTGGCAGCAGCACAGCCAGAACTTGGAATTTGGGGCACCGTTAAAGAAGCTTTCAGCCAGGTAACGCATCAGGGTGTGGTAAAGTTTGATAAAGTAATTCCTATCTTCCTGTTCATTTTCATGGCACCTATTATAGGAATGATTATCTCCATCATTATCACATTGATTATTGTACATCTTTATAAAAAATCAAATCCACACAAAGCAGACAAATCTTTCAAAAGATTGCAGTTGGCTTCATCAGCACTGTTTAGTTTAGGACACGGTTTGAATGATGCTCAGAAAGTAATGGGTATCATTGGAGCGGCGGTAATTTATTATCACGTTAATATGCTTCAGGATGCACAGTATTTGAATATTCCTTCTGCGGGACGTTTTGATTATTTTGCACAGCATTACATCTGGGTTCCCTTAGTATCATTTATTGCCATTGCTTTAGGTACAATGAGTGGTGGTTGGAAAATCATTAAGACAATGGGTACTAAGATTACTAAAGTAACTTCATTAGAAGGAGTAAGTGCAGAAACTGCGGGTGCTATTACTTTATTCATTACAGACCACTTCGGGATTCCTGTATCTACTACACATACGATTACAGGTTCTATCATCGGGGTAGGATTAACGAAAAGAATTTCAGCGGTAAGATGGGGAATCACAGTAAGCTTACTTTGGGCTTGGGTTCTTACCATCCCAATCTCTGCAATAGTAGCAGGAATTACCTATCTTGTGGTAACCTTCCTTTTCTAAAAAACAAATCATACAATTATATAAACTTTGTCCGTTTGGGCAAAGTTTTTTGTTTTATAAAGCCCCGAAAAATCCTTTTGAGGCTTTATGTATGATAAATTTCCTCTCATTGGAAATGTATTTATTATATAATTTTAATTATAAGACACTAAAAGGTGTTTTCAGCGAAAAAGTGCTAAATTTGCAGCCGGAATAAATAAATTTAAACACTATTCAATGAAACGTACTTTACTATTCGTTTTTACTATTGCGACTTCCAGTATTTTTGCACAAAGCTGGAACATTATCGGAAATGCCGGAACCAATCCTTCAAACAACTTTATCGGAACGACGGATAATAATCCAATCGTTTTTAAGCAGAACAATCAGCAGATTTTTAAACTCGATGGTCAGAGTATCAATATCGGAAGTGGAGCTCCGGGAACTGGAAACTTGCAGTTGGCATTATCTCCTTGTAACAGTTGTTATTCAGGATGGGCGAAACCCAACGATGGTGTGATGAGATTATTAGGCGGACATAATCTGAATATCCATATGGATAATGATAATGTTATTGATCCCAATTCGGATACAAGTACTCCAAATTCATCAGGAATTTCAAGAGTCCGGTTTTCTGATGCTGTACATAAAAGCTTAATGGTGCTTTTCAATACGGGAAAGGTAACTGTTGGAACGGATCAATATGATAATGATTCGAATTTTATTTTTTATGTAAGCAAAGGAATTAAAGCAGAACAGATAAAAGTTGAAAACCCTGCAACTAACGGCTGGGCAGATTATGTATTCAAGAAAGGCTACAAACTTCGTTCACTGGAAGATGTAGAAAAGCACATTTCAGAAAAAGGACATTTACCTAATATCCCTTCTGCAAAAGAAGTAGAAAAAGAGGGTATTAACTTAGGGGAAATGGACGCTAAGCTTTTGGAAAAAATAGAGGAATTAACCCTTTATTCTATAGAACAGAACAAACAGCTAAAATCCCAGTCTGAAGAGATCAAAGAATTGAAAGCTCAGGTACAACAACTTCTTTCTGCAAAAAAATAAATATTGATGAAAAGAAAACTACTTTCTGCAGCTTCTCTACTGATTGGTTTTATGGGGTTTTCACAAACTGAAGTCTACTTCAAGTATGATGAAGCCGGAAATCAACGATACAGAGGAACAAATGCAGCAGGAAAAAATACTCAGGAACTTGTTCCAAAAGAAATCAAACTAGAAGAAGCAAAAGAGATTGCTGCTACCCAACAACCTCCTGCCATTGATGAAAAAGCATTCTGGAAGCAGATCAAACTTTACCCTATTCCGGTGAATGACTACCTTACTATTGACTGGACTGAGGAAGTAGACGGCTTGATCGAATCTGTTTCACTATATCAGCATAGTACAGTTCATTGGAAATTCCAGCAACAGAATATTCCTGGGTTAAATCGTCAGATGAAGATTAATATGACCGGATATGACTGGGGAGTTTATATTCTTCGTTTCACTTTGAAAGACGGAAGAGTCTTTGGTAGAAACATAACTAAGAGATAGGAGACAAGAGATTTAAGGATTAAAGGATTGAAAGATTTAATATTCTTCTTTGTCTTTATTCAACATGATTTTACTTGTTGATTATCATTCATCAATTACTATTTATAAAAAACTAATACAACAATGAAATTATTTTCATCATTGATATTATCCTTGTGTTCAGTATGGGGATTTGCACAGACCATACTCTACCAGCCAGAATCCACTTCACGGACGGTTCAGGATCCGCAAACGGTGGTCATGACACAAGGATTTTTTGCGAAATCAGATGTTTCAAACCCTTTTCTTGCAAAAATAGGTCCTGCAGTGGAGAATCCTGGTGGAGGACCAACAAATTCAAATGCGGGGGCTAATAATCCCAATGGAACTTCAGCTCCTGCAGGTAAAAGTTTCCATGACACAAAAGGAAATATTGAAGTAGCAGGTGGAGGTCAGCTCCAATTTACTTTACCTATAGCTCTTCCTCCAGGTATAAAGAGTGTAGCTCCACAAATTAATCTTGTCTATGCCAGTGGATCAGGAAACGGTATTGCCGGATACAGCTGGAACTTATCAGGAATGACTTCTATTTCAAGAATTGGAAAAAATATTGATAAGGATGGCGAACCTAAAGGAATTCAGTTAGATTATTCAGATTATTTTAGTTTCAATGGACAAAGATTGATTCTTAAGTCTGGTGAATATGGCAAGGATGGAGCAGAATATGTTACTGAGAAGTATTCTAATATTAAAATAAAATCTGTTGGTACCTACGGTATCAATGGGCAAGATGCAGGTCCTGCACATTTTGAAGTTACTTTTGAGGATGGCTCACAAGCGTGGTATGGTAAAAATGAAGGAGGATTTAGAGGAAGTGTTGTAGTAACAACTCCCTTAGAATACAATATTGTAAAATGGAAAGATGCACAAGGGAACTACATTAGCTATAGTTATGAATCTGACTCTGACACCGGAGGATTCAGAAGCTCTAAGAATGTTGTACGGATATCCACAATAGCATGGGGAGGAAATGAAACGCTAAATAAACCTCATTTTAACTTAATTGAGTTCACTTATAATGACAGAGGTTTAGTAGAAGAATCCTATGTACAGGGATTGAGACATACACAAAGTAAAATTTTATCAGAAGTTATAGTCAATTCAAACGGAAGTCAGTTTAAGAGATATGTTATTGACTATGTTAATAATGATACTAAGTATAAATTTGTTAATAAAATAACAGAATATAACGCTAATAATGAGCCGGCAAATCCTATAACTTTTGAAAATGAATCATCACCTCAGTCATCAAATATGTTTAATCAGAATTCTAGATTTGATGAAATTTATGGAGATGGTGTTATTTCCGGAGATTTTAATGGTGATGGAAAATTAGATTTTGTAAAAAAGAATACATTAATGCTTAGCAGGCTTGATGGAAATTCAACATTTTTCACTGTACAGTATGCAGGAACGCCTGTATCAAAAGGATCTTTTTTGAAGAACGGCAAGTTTAGCCCAAAAGATGTTTTGTATACTTTATCTGATAATGAACCGGATGGAAAAACCAGACTTAAGATTTATGATTTTAATGGAACCAACTTTGAAGAGATTACCTCTAAAGAGCTAGATTTCTCCCCATACAATTTTGGTAGTACTGTAGGATACACTCCTATATATGGCCAATCTAATCCATTAGTGGCAAGTACTTCTACTTTAAAATTCCTGGAAGGAGATTTTAATGGCGATGGAATATCGGAGTTTATTATTTCTACCTTAAAAATGGTACAGGAGGAAATATGGGGACAGGACTGGAACGGATATCCCGAGCTTCAGGGAGCTGAAGTTATTGGAAATGAAGTTTTTGATTTTTATTTTGATCCGCTGTCAGGAACTCTGAAAAGAGTAAATCTGCCTTTAAGTGATTACAGTAAATATATAGGACCATATTTATTTACCGATCAATGGTATTATAAGCCCGTTCCAATTGGGGATTTCGATGGTGACGGAAAAACAGATCTGATCAGCCTTCTTAGTGGAACCAAGGTATATTCCTTAAATAATGCTACAAAGGAATTTGAGCTGAAAGTACAATCACCGGCACAGATTTCAGTAAGAGGAGTGGCTTTACTTGGAGATTTTAATGGTGATGGAAAAACGGATGTGATGTCTCCGGTAGCGGAAGATTCTGCAGATTGGAAAATGTTTATTTCTACCGGTAATGGAGTTATAGAATATTATTATTCAAATCTGACTCTCTATAAACCCGAACATACAGGAGCACCTACTAAACGAAGAAAAACACTAAGAAATTACTTTACACCTGATCTGAATAAAGATGGGAAAAGTGATTTCCTTCACTTTCAGTCTGAAGTTTGGTTCAGAGAATGGGCAATTAATAACCCGGATTCAAGCTACGGATTTGTTTATTTCAGAAATGATGGAGCTGACAGTACCGGAAAACCAATCTTTACCACTGCATACAACCTTGCTTCTAAGGAAGAAACAGCATGGGGAGATAAGAACGATGAAGATATTAACTATTCTAATTATGGAGAACATTATTTTCCACTCATAGGAAGCTTCCGACTTTCACAGCTCAATACTGATTTTGCTATTATCCATAAAACGAAACTTATCACATGGGATTTAGGAGGTAAGTTGGATAAGATGGCAAGAATAAAGTCCATTACACAAGGAGGTATCAAAACAGATATAGAATATTCTCCCCTGATCAACGAAGGAAATATTTACAAATCTTATCTGGATACCAATCCCGTAAATTACCCTTATATCAATGTTAGAGAAAACCTTAATTATTATGTGGTTTCTAAATTGATTCAGGATCAAAGAAAACAGGAATTCAGATACAGAGATTTAATTGGTCATTTAAATGGTAAGGGAATGATTGGCTTTAGACAAACAGCCCAATCAACATTTTTTGCCAATGGTTTTGAAAATACAAAAATCTGGACTGGTTCAGAAATGACTCCTTTAAATGAAGGACTGCCTTATAAAGATTGGTCTATCAGAACATACGATGAAAATAAAATTTTCCCGGCAGACATTTCTGAGAATAATACACAGCTATTGTCATTTAAACAATATGATTATAAAATTGACAAACTTCTGAATGGGCAGGTTGTAACAGCAGCAGTAGCTGATGGGAATAAGGCTAAAGTAATCACAGCCATTGTTCCTAGTAATACAAAATCTAAGGATTTCTTAACCGGAACAGTGATAACCGGAAATGTGACTTATGGAGATTATTATCTTCCAAAACAAAGTATTTCTAATGTTAATAATGGATTAGCAATAACCACTTCTACATTTGATTATTACCATAATCCGTCTGGAGTTGGTACAAATTATTATATAGGACGCCCAAAATTAAAGGATAATGTGACCCAGGCATATGGTGATAGCAAATCCAGTAAAGAGGAGTATACCTATGACAGTAATTTATTAAAAACTTTAAAAACTTGGAATAGGGATAATACCGCTTACTTACTTGAAACCTATAGTTATGACAGCTTTGGGAATGTTACTGAAAAGACTATTACAAACAGTACCGATTCACAAGCACAAACTACTAAAACAGGTTATGAACCACAAGGGAGATTTGTAAATAAAAAAACAGATAATCTTGGGTTGATTACCCAAATTGAATATAATAATTGGGGACAGGTTTTAACTCAAACAGATCCTTTTGGAAACACTATAGACAATACATATGATAAGTGGGGGAAACTATTGACTTCTAAGAATAATTTAGGAGGAATAACAACTTATCAATATGAAAGGGATGATAATTCTAATATTATTAATACTGAATACAACCCTGATGGAGGTATTTCAAAAAAATACACCAATAAACTGGGGCAAGAGTATAAGATATCCACGAAAGCTTTTGGCCAGGGGCAATATGTGTCTCAGGAAACTCAGTATGATGTATTAGGACGAAAAACAATGGAATCTGATCCTTATTTTGAGGGACAGGGATCCGGTTTATGGAATGCTATTGTTTATGATGATTCAGTGTTTCCTGCTAAAGCCACGGCTACTGCATCCAACGGAAAACAAACAGAAACGCTTGTTTCAGGATTTACAACCACAATAAAAGAACTAAATGGATATCAGAGAACTACTTCTAAGATTTCTGATGCTTTAGGAAATGTAATTTCAAGTACGGATAAAGGAGGAACAATACAATTTGTTTATAACGCTGCAGGTGAACAGATAAAAGCTCAGTATGGAGAAAATATTGTAACAACCAAGTATGATGGATGGGGAAGAAAATCAGAATTTAACGACCCTTCTAACGGAACTTACAAATATGAATATGATGGATTTGGACAACCGAAAAAGATCATAAGCCCTAAAGGAATTAAAGAATATACGTATAACAATTTAGGACAACTTATTTTAAATAAAGAACTTTCAGTAGTTGACGCAGGTAAAGCAACAGATAAGACAATATCTTTTATCTATGACAGCAAAGGAAGGTTGACCTCAAAATCAGGAACTTCTAACGGACTGCCTTATAGCTCTGCTATTTCTTATGATCCTCAGGGAAGAATAGTATCATCTTCAGAAAGTAGCAATGGGAAATATTTTATTCAGAAAGGAATTACATACGACGATAAAGCAAGAGTGATTTCCTATGAAAAGCAACTGTATTCTTCTGGTGTTTTGACCAAAGTACAAATAGAAAATGTCTACAGTACATGGAATGGAGAATTGTATCAAATAAAAGATAAAAATTCCGGGAAAATATTATCTGAACTTAATGAAACGAATGCCAAAGGCCAGATTCTAAAAGCTAAATTGGGGGCTGCAGAGATAACAAATACTTATGATACAAACGGTTTTTTAAGTAATACTAATCACTCTTCACAAACTAAGCCAAGTATCTTACAGCTTTCTTATTCTTTTGATGCTATTAAGAATGAATTAAAAAGCAGAACTACAGGTGGTGATTTTAATATTGTGGAGTCCTTTGATTATGATAGCAATAACAGATTGGTCAATTGGACAAATCCTGTTACGGGTATAAAGCCTACATCAAACAGGAACGTATATGATGTTAAAGGTAGAATTGTAGAAAATGACCAGATAGGTAAGATTAAATTTGAAAACTCTTCAAAGGTTTATCAGTCTACCGGAATGACCCTTAATGCAGCAGGAACACAAAATTATAACAATGATTTGATTCAAAGTATTGTTTATAATGAAAACAATGACCCTGTATTTATTGATGGAATGAAAGGAGACGTGGCTTTTCAGTATGGGCTGACAGACATGAGACAAAGAGCTACTTATGGAGGTAATTTTAACCCTGATGGGGAAGGTAAGTTTACAAAATATTATAGTGAAGACGGGAGTTATGAAATATTGAAAAATAATGCTACAGGAAAAGAAAAACATATTCTGTATATTGGAGGAACACCATATGAAAGCAATATTGTATTTCTAAAAGATTACACAGAAAGTGTTGGATCTTATAAGTTTCTGCATAAAGATCATTTAGGAAGTATTTTGGCAATAAGCAATGAAGCAGGAAATAAATTAGAGCAGAGACATTTTGATGCATGGGGTAATTTCACTCATTTGCAAATAGGTAACGGCCCGATTATTACAGATAAGAATAGTATTGACAATTCTTCTCTACTGATAGACCGTGGGTATACCAGCCATGAATATTTTGCAGAAGTAGGAATCATCCATATGAATGGCAGATTATATGATCCATTATTAAGAAGATTTTTAAATGCCGATGAAAATATTCAGGATCCATATAATACCCAAAATTACAATAAGTATGGATATGTAATGAATAATCCGCTGTTGTACAATGATCCGAGTGGAGAATTTATTTGGTGGGTACCGGCAGTAGTGGCTATAGTTTCAGAGTTTTTTACTATGTATTATACCCAGACTCCTTTTGATCCAATGCGTTTTGCCGGTAGCTTGGCCATGTCATATGCAAGTGCCGGGTTTGCCGGGCAGATAGGAGACGTATTTAAAATTGCATCAGTAATTAATACCTTGGGACCCACCGGAACTATTCTGGCCAGAGCAGGAGCTCACGCTTTAACACAAGGGCTCTTATCTTATGTACAAGGAGGAAACTTCTGGAGCGGAGCATTAAGTGGTGCATTCTCCAGTGCTTCTTCTGATTTATTGGAAATGGCAACAAATCATGTAGGGTCAAATAACATCTTGAGAAGTGATGGCTTTGCATTATTTAATGGAGCTATAAGTGGTGGTGTAGGTTCTGTACTTGGAGGTGGAAACTTCTGGATGGGAGCCGGACAAGGGCTAATTGTAACAGGATTTAATTTCCTTGCCCATAAGATTGAAGAAAATAATTTAATCAGAAAAGCTTTTGAGGATCCTGATGGGAAACCGGCCGAGAATATGGAATGTGTGCAAGAAGCATATGGAAAAGTTAAAAAATTGTTTACCAAAGCCATGTTAGCAGCAGTAAAAGCTGTTCCTATCAGTGATATTAAGTTAGACTTAGAAAACACGGGCAATCCAAATGATGACTTTGCGGCCGATACACGATGGGGAGAAAAAACAGTTTTTACTACTAAAGGAGTAAAAGGTAAAGTATTGAGTGTTGAAATATCAGGAAAAATAGTAATAACTTTGTTTAAAGGTTCTTTTTCTAGCTGGGTAAATTTAGGGAAAAGTATATTGCATGAATATTACCATGTAGCTGATATGAGATCACAGGCATATAAAACACAATATATTAAGACAGTGAATACTTATAAAGATGCTGAAACAATAACAGGCAGTTTAACCGATTGGTCTGAAGGCAGAGCATTTAAATTTATTTTTAGTCTTGGTGATACAACAAGTGTATACAAAGATTACAAACATTTATATCATAAAAAGAAATAATGAGAACATTATGTTTATTATTAATGAGTAATTTGCTATTTGCTCAATCTTTAAGTATTAATGCAAAACAATTAAATTTGTCAAAAATTTTAGTGAGTATTAAAAATACCAGCCACACTGAAACGATTAAGCTGATAGCAGATGATAGAGCTTTAGTATACTCTTGTGATTATAAAAACAGATGGCCGTCACCTGGTAATTTTGCAAGATTAGCGATTTGTTTTGAGTATCCGAAAAACTATAATTATTACTCTAATATTGTACCTATGAGGCAAAGAGAAAAAATGTACGGAATAGATCAGGATCTCTCTGCTTCAGAATATATTACCCAGAATGTAGTTGAGATTAAACCTCTTGAGAAAAAAGAAATCATCTATAATGTTTCGGATTTTAATAATAGTTTAGTCTTCAAGAAAAAGAAAAAATTTACGGTAAGACCCAAAATTATATATTTTGGAGAGCAAATAGAAAAATATAGAAACTCTTCAGAGGTAAAAGAAAAATATTTCAACAAAAATATTTCATCTGACACTTTTGACTTGACTACTTATTTTTTTAAACCATAAATAGTCAATATTGGGATTTATTCTCAAAACCAAGCCCCCTTATGATCATCATAAGGGGGCTTTTATAATGAATATTCTATTAAATCTATTACATTAAAAATTCTGACGAAACGATGAGTTTTTTTGTTTTATAAAGCCCCGAAAAATCGTATTTTTGTTCAAATTAAAAGATTTTATGGAATTTTTAGACAGATACCAGCAGATTGTTGCGGACGCCATCACTAAATATACTTTTAAAGATAAACCTTCGGAGCTGTATGATCCGATGAATTATATTATTTCCCATGGTGGAAAGCGTCTTCGTCCTATTATGGTGCTGATGGCTTGTGAGATGTTCGGCGGAGATCTTAAGCAGGCAATTAAGCCGGCATTGGCTATCGAGTTTTTCCATAATTTCACGCTGATTCATGATGATATTATGGATGAAGCTCCTCTAAGAAGAAATAAACCAACCATTCATACGCTACATGGGCTTAATGTAGGAATTCTTTCTGGAGACGGACTGATGCTGAAAGCATATAAGTTTTTTGAAGATCTTGAACCTGAAATCTTCAAAGCTTGTATCAGAATATTTACCCACACCGGGCTTCTGCTGTGTGAAGGACAGCAGTATGATATCAACTTTGAAACTCAGGAAGACGTTACTTTTGATGACTACATCAGAATGATTACTTATAAAACAGGGGTTTTGAGTGCTTCGTCATTTGAAATTGGAGCTTTAATTGCAAGAGCTGATTTTAAAGATGCCAAGGCTATTTTCAATTTCGGAAAACATATCGGAATCGCATTCCAGATTATGGATGATTATCTTGATGTGTTCGGTGATCAGGCACAGTTTGGGAAAAAACATGCCGGAGATATTTACGAAAACAAGAAAACCGTTCTGTATTTGTTAGCAAGAGAACATGCTACTGATGAAGAAAGAAAAGAACTGGATTACTGGTACTCTAAAAAGACAGAAAACGTTGATAAAGTTTATGGCGTAGAAAAGATATTCAGAAGAACAAAAGTAGATGAGAAAGCTTTACGTCTGATTGAAAAACATAATGAAATCGGACAAAGCTATCTTCAGAAAATAGACGTTCCTGAAGAAAAGAAAAAACCTTTTATCGAACTGGCAAATTATTTGTTGAGAAGAGAAAGTTAATATAGGTAGCAGAGGGTAGGTGGCAGGTAGCAGCAATTTACCTGCAACCTATTTTCTGCAACCTAACCCCTATACAATGAAATTCAGAACAGAAGTTGATATTCCTGCCTCAGATAAGAAGATTGAAATTGAAGATAAAATATTTTCAATAGGCTCATGTTTTGCCTCTGAAATGACGGATTTACTCCAAGACGGACAACTTCAAACCCTTAACAATCCCTTTGGAACGATATTTAACCCTTTTTCAATTAATAACGCTATCAATAGGTTACATGATTCTGCGTTTTATGAAGAAGAGGAGCTGATTACTTATAATGAAGAATATATTTCTCTGGATCACCATACCAGTTTTGATACCCGGTATATTCATCAGACCTTAGATAAAATAAATGGAGGTATTGAAGCCGGAAATGCCTTCCTTCAGGAAGCGGACTGGATCATTATTACCTATGGTTCTTCATTTATTTATGAGTTTCTTCCCAAGAACAAACTGGTGGCCAACTGTCACAAAATTCCACAAAAGTTTTTTGAAAAAAGACTGCTTTCCCATCAGGAGCTGACGAGTTCGATTTACCAGACGATTCTGGACCTTAAAGATATTTGTAAAGAAGGAGTACAAATCCTGTTTACCGTTTCACCAGTAAGACATACTAAAGATGGAATGGTAGAAAATCAGTTAAGTAAATCCAAATTAATTACAGCTATCCATGAGTCTATTTCGATGTTTGAAAACTGTCATTATCTGCCGGTCTATGAGATTTTGATGGATGACCTCCGGGATTACCGTTTTTATAAAGAAGACATGATTCATCCCAGCACACAGGCGGTTAATTATATTTTTGAGAAATTTGGAAATGCCTATTTTTCAGTAGAGACCCAGAATTTTATCAAAGAAAATTTTAAAATTATCAAGGCTCTGGAGCATAAGACCAGTGATAAGAAAGATCCAAAGTTTATAGAATTCAGAGAAAAATTAGATCAAAGAATTGAAGTGCAGCGTAAAAAGGTAAAACATAAAATATTTTAAATGCTCGATTTTACAAAAATTGACTACCTGAAAAGCGGGAATGAAAGACAGAAAAAAGCTTATGAAGTTCTTGCAAAGCATCGTATTTTTGAGAAATTAAAAGACTATTCACCCATTTTAGCAGGAACAGTTCCTATTGAAATTGATATAGAAGGAAGTGATCTGGATATTATTTTTGAGATGGATTTAAGATTTGAACAAGACTTTTTGGACGATTTAATGTTTAGCAGGTTTATTCCTTACGATGTGGACGTTGAATATCCCATTGTAAACGGCGAAAAATGTATTACATTAAATTTTGTACTGGATGGGTTTCCCATCGAAATTTTCGGACAGAATAAGCCCACAATAGAGCAGAATGCATACCTTCATATGGTTGCCGAATACAAAATATTACAGGAAAAAGGAGAAGAATTTAAACAAAAAATAATAGAACTTAAAAAACAGGGGATAAAAACAGAGCCGGCTTTCGGAATGTTGCTTGGACTTGAAAATCCTTACGAAGATCTATTGAAATTTTAAATAAAATGATTGATACACATACACATCTATACGCAGAAGAATTTGATGAAGACAGAAAAGAAGCTATTCAGAGAGCTTTAGATAAAGGAATTACAGAATTCTATCTTCCTGCCATCGATTCTGAATCACATGAGAAGATGCTGCAGCTGGAAACAGAATATCCGGGACAGATTTTTTCAATGATGGGATTACACCCTTGCTACGTAAAACCTGAATCTTGGGAAAAAGAACTTGAAATTGTGAAAAATTATCTCGAACAGAGACATTTTCCTGCAATAGGAGAGATAGGGATTGATCTGTATTGGGATAAAACAACGCTGGATATCCAGGTGAAAGCCTTTGAACAGCAGATTGACTGGGCAATAGAAAAGGATCTTCCGATTGTAATTCATACAAGAGAAAGCTTTGATGAGACATTTGAAGTGTTAGAAAGAAAAAAACATCCGAAGCTGAGAGGAATTTTCCATTGTTTTTCAGGAAACCTGGAACAGGCACAGCATGCTATTGACCTTAATTTCATTTTAGGAATTGGTGGAGTAGTGACCTTCAAGAATGGGAAAATAGACCAGTTTCTGAGCGAAATTCCACTGGATAAAATTGTTCTGGAAACAGACTCTCCTTATCTGGCTCCGGTCCCCCACAGAGGGAAAAGAAATGAAAGCTCCTATCTTGATCTGGTAGCCGGTAAATTGGTAGATATCTATGGGAAAGATTTCTCTGAGATAGACCGCATCACGACAGAGAATGCAAAGAATCTTTTTAAGTAGTAAAATTGTAATTTTAAGATAAATAAAAACCCCTTTCCAATGTTGAAAAGGGGTTTGTTTTTTATTTCTTTCTTGTGAAATTTTTGTTCTTAGGTTTTTTAAACCCTACTGAAGCTCCCGCAGAAGGCTTTTTACGGTTATTATTCGGCCTTGAATTATTATTGTTGCCTGTTTTAGGTTTCTCACCACCCGCATGCATAGGCTTATTATTAGAATCCCTTTTCTGAGCAACCAAATCATCAGTATGGAAAGGATGGTCTTTGATCACAGGAATTTTCTTCCCAATCAATTTTTCAGTATTCTTTAGATTCAAAAGATCGAGTCCGTCTACAAAAGAGATAGAATTACCTTCAGCTCCGGCTCTTCCTGTTCTTCCGATTCTGTGTACATACGTTTCAGAAACATCGGAAAGCTCAAAATTGATCACAAATTTCAATTCGTCAATATCAATTCCTCTTGCTGCAATATCCGTAGCGACAAGAACTCTTGTTTTTCCGGATTTAAAGTTATTCAAAGCATTTTGTCTCGCATTCTGAGATTTGTTACCATGAATGGCTTCAGCAGAGATATTGTCTTTTTGAAGTTTTCTTGAAATCTTATCCGCACCATGCTTTGTTCTTGAAAATACCAGTACTGAATCTGAAATATCATTTTCAAGAATGTGAGTTAATAAATTCAGTTTATTATCCTTTTCAACAAAATAAACGGATTGTTTGATCGTATCTGCTGTAGAAGAAACGGGAGTAACCTCTACTTTTACAGGATTATTAAGGATAGAATTAGCCAGTTTCTGAATTTCCCCCGGCATTGTTGCTGAGAAAAATAAAGTCTGTCTTCTTTGAGGTAAAAGTTTAATGATTCTTTTTACATCATGTACAAATCCCATATCCAGCATTCTGTCTGCCTCATCAAGAACAAAGATTTCAAGATTTTTTAAACTGATGATGCCTTGGGCAATAAAGTCAAGAAGTCTTCCTGGTGTTGCTACCAGAATATCAATTCCTTTTCTCAAAGCAGCTTCCTGATTTCCTTGTTTTACCCCTCCGAAAATAACAAGTTGTTTTAATGGAAGATATTTACCGTAAGCATTAATGTTTTCCTCAATCTGAATAGCCAGCTCTCTGGTTGGCGTAAGGATTAATGCTTTTATATGTTTATTGGGAATTTTATTTTTGGATAAATTCTGTAGAATAGGAATAGAAAAAGCAGCTGTTTTACCAGTTCCTGTCTGCGCGCAGCCTAAAAAGTCTCTACCGTCTAATATATCAGGAATCGATCTTTCCTGGATAGGAGTAGGAGTCGTATATCCCTGCTCCTGAATTGCTTTTGCAATAGGCTCTATTAAGTTTAAGTCTGTAAAATTCAAATGAATTATTTTAAAATTTTAAATAAAAATTCCTTCAGTCTGAAAGAATTACATTCTGCAAAGGTAGTTTAAAAAAAATTAAGATATTATTTTAGCGTTTTATGTCTTTGTAAAGATATTTCTAATTATGTAAAATAAAAATGACCACCCAGATTTGAGCAGTCATTTTATCAATGTTAAATCTATTTTTTATTTAAATCTATATCCTACACCCGCCTGCAGAAATCCAATTTTAATAGGAACTGAATTGTTTTTATTCATTTCTATAAAATTGAAATTGTATCTGGCATCAACAAAAAACTTTTGATTAATCTTATATTCTGCACCCAGGAATGGAAATAAATTCAAGGTTTTTAAAGATTCGTAATTGTGGGTTTCAGTCTCTCCAAAAACAGTATTCATTTTTACTTTGGATGATATGTTAAATCCTAAGTTCATCCCTACAGAAGCAGAAAGCTCTGGAACAATATAATATTTTACTGAAATAGGAACCTGTATCTGATTGAATTTGTAATCAAAGTTTATTTCCCCCATGCTTACCACTTCATTGCCTACCAATTGGTACCAAGGATAAGCATCTTTACCACCCAATTGAGTGTACAGTAATTCGGCTTGCAAACCAAATTTAGAAGATAAAGGCTGTTCTGCTGTGATACCTGCATAAAAATAGGATTTTGAATCCAGCCCAGTCTCAAAAAACTTCATATTGGATAAGGAATATCCTCCTTTTACACCAAAGCTCATAGATGCTAGGTCTTTTGTATTTTCTTGTGCATTAAATATTGCTGAGAAAGCAAATACTGCAATGAAAAAAATGTTCTTCTTCATATTTATTTTAAATGGTTAATAGTTTTACAAAAAAATAATTCCTCCAAACGAAGGAATTACTGTTGCAAATATAATATTTTTTTAGTGAAACTATTTCACTTTATTCCATTGCTGGCTCTTTCTTAAGCTTTCAAAAAACTGATACACTTCCGAAAGCTTTTTACTTCCGTTTTTTCCATAATCTTCAATGTTTTTTGAAGTTCCGTCAGCGAATTTGATTCTTAAATAGGAGGTTGGAAGATCGGTAATATTTTGTTCACCATATTTGTCATTTAAGCTTTTTACATTGAGCCCATCAAGCAAACTGATTAATTTATTGTAATCTTCTTCCTTGATTGTTCCTTTGAAAGTTCCTTCACGGGGCTTGGAAAACTCATCTTTTGAAGGCTTATCATTAAAATTAAAATGTTCCGCTTCAAAAACCGCTGTTCTATCCGGGCTGATTGTCATTTTAAAAACAGGACAGAATCCGAAACAGGGAGTAGCCTCATATTCAATAGCAGAATATTTGGAATTTATTTTCTGAGAAGTTGTACAAGATGTTAAAAACACAAATGCACAAATGGCTAGCAAATATTTCATAGTTTAAAATTTCAGATGGTCTTTCAATAATTATTCCAAAGAGAATATCTTCTTATATTTTTACTTAACCTGTATTTTTCTGAACCATTAAGATTGTAATATGAAGATAAGCTTCACTATATACTTAAGAATCATGATGATTCATCTTAACTATACTTTATTTCTTAAATCTTTCTTAATGGTTTAAAATATTTTATTGAAAAATACCATAAAGAAAAACAGCCTCAGGTTTTCTCTGAGGCTGTTTTTTTATGTTGCAGTTCCATTTTAAAATAAAACTGATGAATCCGTGTTTTTCTATCCGTGCAATTGTTTCCAGATGGCATCTTTAAGCTCCATAAGGCCTTCTCCGGTAACCCCTGAGAAGAATAAAGGCTGCTTGTTTTCAGGAAATTCTGCTGCAATTTCCTTTTTCAGTTCATCATCCAAAAGGTCAGACTTTGAAACAGAAATAATAAAATCCTTATCCAAAAGTTCAGGATTATATTCCTTCAGCTCATTTTCCAGAATCTTAAACTCCTGGAAGTGATCTTCAGAATCAGCAGGAATTAAAAATAACAGGATAGAGTTTCTTTCAATATGTCTCAGGAATCTGTGTCCTAATCCTTTTCCTTCCGCAGCTCCTTCAATAATCCCGGGAATATCAGCCATTACAAAAGACTTGTAGTTTCTGTAATCTACAATTCCAAGGTTAGGAGTCAGGGTTGTAAAAGCGTAATTGGCAATTTTTGGTTTTGCTGCAGAAACAGATGCTAAAAGTGTAGATTTTCCAGCATTTGGAAATCCAACAAGTCCTACATCGGCCAAAATTTTAAGCTCGAAGACCACATAGCCTTCTTCACCATCCATTCCGGGTTGAGCATATCTTGGAGTCTGATTGGTAGAGGATTTGAAATGTTCGTTTCCTTTTCCGCCTTTTCCGCCCTGCATCAAAATTATTTCCTGCTTGTCATCAAGGATTTCTCCGATAATTTCACCTTCTTCATTTTTAGCGATAGTTCCAATGGGAACATCGATATAAATATCAGAACCGTCAGCTCCTGTCAGCTGGTTTTTCGCTCCGTTTTCACCTCGTTCAGCTTTTATGTGACGGGTGTATCGGAGTGGAAGCAAAGTCCATTCATTAGCATTTCCTCTCATGATGACGTGTCCGCCACGACCTCCGTCGCCACCGTCAGGACCACCTTTAGGGATATACTTTTCACGGCGAAGGTGGGCAGAACCAGCACCTCCGTGTCCGCTTTTACAATGGATCTTTACGTAATCTACAAAGTTAGACATATAGTTTGTGTTGCGAGTTGCAGGCTACGGGACGAAATTTCCTATCCCGCACCCGTATCCCGATTATTTAATTTTCTCTACTTCAGCGAAAAGTTTTTGGGAAATCTCATCAATTTCTCCAACACCGTTTACCTCTACATATTTACCCTGCTGCTTATAAAGCTCGGCAACTTCTGCTGTTTTAGTATAATATTCTTTAATTCTGTTTTCGATGATCTCTACATTGCTGTCGTCTGATCTTCCGCTGGTTTCACCTCTTTTCAGAAGTCTTTCAACCAAAATTTTGTCCTCTACTACCAATGAAAGACAGATGTCAATATCGTCATTCAGTACTTCTTTAACAATGGTTTCCAAAGCTTCTGTCTGAGCAGTCGTTCTTGGGTATCCGTCAAAAATAAAACCATTGGTATCAGTAGGTTTTTTGATCTCATCGATCAGCATATCTGTTGTTACCTGATCCGGAACCAATTCTCCCTTATCGATGTATGACTTAGCCAGTTTTCCAAGTTCAGTATCATTTTTCATATTGTATCTGAAAAGATCACCTGTTGAAACCTGTTTTAAATTGAATTTTTCGATTAGATTCTGAGCTTGTGTTCCTTTTCCACTTCCTGGAGGGCCGAACAGAACAATGTTTATCATAATGTTGATACGCTTCCAGCCGTTAGTAATACACTGTTGGCTTTTAGCTTTTTTAAGTTAATATTTTACTTTTATTTCGATTAAGTTTTAAAGCTAACAGCCAATAGCCAGTAGCTAATGACAATAATTAATGGTTGATTTGTCCGTCTTCCAATTGATATAAATTAGGTAGGTTTCTTCCCAATTCATCATAATCAAGTCCGTATCCAAGTACAAATTTATTTGGAATTTCCTTACCGATATAATCCAGTTTAAAATCTTTCTTGTAGATCTCTGGTTTCAGTAAGAAACTAGCCAGTTTTACAGATTTAGGGCGTTGTGTTTCTTTGAAATATTTGAAAAGACTTTCAACAGTATTTCCTGTATCTACGATATCTTCTACAAGAATGATGTGACGGTCTCTTACATCTTTAGTAAGTTCCATTTTCTGATAAACAATTCCTGTAGATTCAGTTCCTACATAAGAACTCATTTGAATGAAGGCAATTTCGCATTCCCCCGGGTAATATTTTAAAAGATCTGAGAAGAACATCACCACCCCATTTAAAACGCCTATGAAAACAGGCACCTCATCCTTGTAATCTTCATAAATTCTTAACGCTGTCTCTTTTACAATTTCCTGAATTTCGGCATCCTTTAAATAAGGAACGAAAGTTTTGTCGTGAACTTTAATGCTTTCCATAAAATTTTTAGTAGTTGGCAAAGTTACGGATTTTTGATTAAAATACTTTCCTGTTTTTATTAGTTTGAAAGTTTGAAGGTTTAGGGATGACAGAATGGTGTATCATGATGAAGGCTGTTTAAATCAGAATAAGTATAAGTCATTGAACGACATAGAAAGCTATAGCCTCAACAAATGAATTCTTTGAAAGAGAATAAATGTTCTGTGTTTGAGAAGCAGAAGAAAAAAGAGATGATATATATCCTGATAATTTATAAAAATGCATATTGCGGAAAATGAGTATCTTTGTTCTTTCAAAACCCAAAATACAGACATGTAGGATATCATTTCTTTCAGATTCATAAAAACAGTAACTAAGATGTTACTGGTGTTCAACCATTTTTTAAGAAAGAAATCATGATTTTACTGCAAAATATATCCTTTGGGTTTCCGGGAGGAGATCTTCTATTTAATTATACCAATTTAACGATACCATCTGACACCAAATCTGCATTGGTGGGAAGCAATGGCATGGGAAAATCAACCCTGCTGAAAATTATCGCGGGCCAAATACAGCCTTTAAGCGGAAATATTACTATTTCAGGTCATATTTTTTATGTTCCTCAGATGTTCGGGAACTTTAACCATCTTACTATTGCTGAATGTCTGAAAATAGATCAGAAACTGAATGCTCTACAAAAAATCACCAATGGAGAGGTGGATGAAATTTATTTTGAAATTCTGAATGACGACTGGGATATTGAAGAGCGCAGCCAACAGGCATTGGAACATTGGGGACTTGACAATTTTAAACTAACTCAAAAACTGGAAAGCCTGAGTGGTGGCCAGAAGACGAAAGTTTTTCTTGCCGGAATTCAGATCAGTCAGCCTGATATCATCATATTGGATGAACCTACCAATCATCTGGATCTTGAGGGAAGAAAGTTACTGTATGACCTTATTGATAAAACAGATGCAACAGTAGTTATTGTAAGCCACGACCGAATTCTGCTTAATCTTGTTGATACTATATTTGAGTTAAGTAATCAGGGAATTGCCACATATGGTGGAAACTATGACTTCTATGCGGAACAAAAAGAAGTGGAGGAGGAAGCTTTGCATAATGATATTCATGCCAAAGAACGGGCATTGAAAAAAGCAAAAGAGAAAGAAAGAGAATCGCTGGAACGCAAGCAGAAACTAGATGCAAGAGGCAAGCAAAAGCAGGAGAAATCCGGAGTTGCACGAATTATGATGAATACGCTCCGGAATAATGCTGAGAAAAACACCTCAAAACTGAAAAGTGTACACGCTGAGAAAATCAATGGAATTTCAGATGGTTTAAGAGATCTTCGTTCCTCTTTAAAGAATGCTGAACAGATGAAAGTGAACTTTAATGATTCCAATCTGCATTCAGGGAAGATTTTAATTGCTGCCGAAGATATTAACTTCAATTATGGAAATGGAATTCTATGGAAAGACAATCTTAACCTTGAGATCCGAAGCGGGGAAAGAATTTCGATCAAAGGTTTGAATGGCTCAGGAAAAACAACTCTGATAAAACTTCTGCTGGGAAATATTGAATCTCCCGAAGGAAAAATAGACAGAGCTGAGTTTAACAGCATTTATATTGATCAGGAATATTCACTGATTGATAATGATTCGACTCTTTATGATTTTGTCCAGACCTTTAATGACAACGCACTACAGGAATTTGAGGTGAAAACATTTCTGTCCAGATTTTTATTCGGTAAAGATACCTGGGACAAAAAATGTGGTGTACTGAGTGGAGGTGAGCGTTTGCGCTTGCTTCTATGTGGACTTTCCATCAGTAACAACGCTCCGGATATGATCATCCTTGATGAACCTACCAATAACCTTGACCTTCAGAACGTGGAAATTCTCACCAATTCCATTAAAGATTATCACGGAACATTGCTAGTCATTTCCCATGATGAAATTTTTCTGGAGGAGATTGGGATTGATCGGGAATTGATACTTGTATAATGTATAATGTAGGGAATATTCAATAGGGGTAGTTTAGCCTATCTATTAATATAAATGAAATTCCATTGGCTTCAGCAAAAACTTATAAAACAAAATCCCGGATAATCATTATTCGGGATTTTGTTTTATAAGTGTCTTACATTAACACTTCTCCTGAAAGTAGCATAACATTTGTCATTGCGGGAAAAGCAAAGCAATTTCTATTGAGTCTGCAGATTTCCCTGTTTTATTCTATTCATAATAATATTCACCTTTTGGGGCAGGTCATAATCGCCCGAAAGCTCAATCAGAGGAGTATTCATTTCAGACAGCCATTCCAGATGAGCTTTTAAAGTTCTGTTCGCAATACCGGTATTGTGATCATAATCCTTAGCCCAGTCTATAAACTCATGAAATTTTTTTGCTCTTTCAGGATTGGTGATCATTTCATCGCCATATCTTTCGTATTCCCTTTTTCTCAGCCTTTCCATTCTTATTTCAGAAGGAAGATAAAGAAATATGATCAGATCGAATGCCGGAAATACATTTTCACCCCAATGAATAATTGAACCTCCAAAAATCCAGTTTTCAATCGCATGAAGTTTGTCTGAAACAATCGAATTTCTTGTTTCAGGGTTTTGTCTTTCTGTAAAAGGGATTGGTGTTGGAAGCCAGAAAAAATCATCACTGTCAAAGTATTCAAGATTGAGTTCCTCAGATAATGCTCTTCCTAAAGTGGTAACCCCGGAACCTGAAGCTCCGAAAATATGTATTCTCATGATTTTTAAGTCTATAAAATCTGCAAAGTCTCCATAATCTGCGAGAACTTTTAATTTTTTAAAATCCAATGATAAATTTCACCCAACACTTGCTCCCGTATTTCCTCATTCAAAATCTCATGACGCATATCCGGATAGATCTTCACGTCTACATGCTGAAAACCGTCAGCTTTTAAGTTGTTGACAGTATACATTACGCCTTTTCCAAAATCACCGATCGGATCATTCTGCCCGCTTACAAATAAAAAAGGAAATGATTTTGAAATAGAAGAAGCCCAATTCCTTGCTGTAGCTTTTTTATAAATGGTGAATAAAGTATAAAAAGCATTATGAGTGAACGGAATCCCGCAAAGTTCATCCTGTTCAAAAGCTTTTCTGTTTTTAGCATTTACACTCAGCCAGCTGGTATCACTGAAATCTTTATCCTTTTTAAAATGCTTGTTATTGACACTGGTAAAAACAGAATTCAAGAAAGTACGGTGATGAGGCGCAATGGCTGTAGCTAATGATAAATAACCTCTTAATACATCTATTCCCGGTAAAGGTCCGCCGGTTCCTGTAATGATGGCTCCTGAGAATTTACTGTTTGCCTTTTGAAGAAGACAGCGGGTAATAAAAGATCCCATGGAATGTCCCAAAATAAAATGAGGAACATCCGGATATTGCTCTGCAAGATGATTAGCCATCATTTCTGCATCTGCAACCAATCTTTCATCTGGTTTTTCAAGTTGAAAGAAACCAATCTCTTTTTTGTCTTTTACAGATTTTCCATGTCCCAAATGATCATAGGTCAATACAGCAATTCCATGATCTGCAAAATATTTTGCAATTTCTGCATATCTTCCGCTATGTTCCTGCATGCCGTGGACAATGAGAAGGGTAGCTTTTATGGTTTCTGGGGAGAATAGAGTGTAGAAAAGCTGTGAGTCACTGTCTATTTTTGATGGAAGGTATGATGGCTTTGGAGAAACTAGCATTGGAACATGTTTAGGTGTTGATCAAAGATAGGAAATAAAAAGGTTTTGGATTAGCAAAAGCTATTCCTCCTTTTTAATTGATACTGCCCATAATTTTTTATCCAGATTATATTTCTTTTCTAGACTTAAATTTGAAATAGTCCAACCAATATCAGTTTGGTTTTTATCAATGATATTTAATGTATAAATTTTATCTTTTTCAAAAAAGTGATCTCCATAAAATTCAGGACATTTTACAATGATGGGAATTTTGTTATCTGTATAGTTTTTTATGTTTGAGTCAATAATTTCGAATTCTATTACAGTAGCATAAGCAATATAACCACAATCTGGAGGTGGAGAAATATCGCTTACTATTTTTCCGGTCAGTTTATATTTCCCGTTTTCCATTCTTTTGGGTGAAAAACTCAAAGAAGTACCTAGAAAAAGTATAGAAAAGAGTAGATAAATGATGTTTTTCATAGGAGTTTTAAATTATATTAGACTTTTTCGGAAAGTAAAAACTAATAAAATATTCAGTTGAATAGGTTGGCATATTAGTTTTTTTTAAGTACAATAATACAGAAGAAATTTTATTAATATTTCGTTTTTAGTATTTCCAACCTCATGATTTTCACCCCAACCCAAAATAAATATCCTCTATAATTTGGTCGTCATTTTTTTTAAAAGTAATTTTGCACGAATCTAAAAACAAAAGTAAAATATGTCAACTTATGTAGTTGTAGGTCTTCAGTACGGAGATGAAGGCAAAGGAAAAATCACGGATGTTTTATCAGCAAAATCGGACTATGTAGTACGTTTCCAGGGTGGAGACAACGCTGGTCACACGGTTTATGTGGGTGATGAAAAATTCGTTCTACACCTTCTTCCTTCAGGAGTTCTTCAATGCAAAGGGAAATGTATCATTGCGAACGGAGTAGTGGTAAACCCTAAGTCTTTTATTAGAGAAGTTGGTCAGATTGAGAGTAAAGGCTTGAGATCAGATCATATCTTTATCAGCAGAAGAGCGCATGTGATCATGCCTTACCACATCCTTTTGGATACTTACCGTGAAGAGGAACACGGAGGAACTCAGATCGGAACTACCAAAAAAGGAATCGGACCTTGCTATGAAGATAAAATTGCAAGAGTCGGGATCAGAATGGTAGACCTTTTAAATCCTGAAATTTTAAGAGATAAAATCGAGAAAAACTTAAAAGTTAAGAACTCTCTTTTTGAAAAATATTACGGAAAACCAACTTTAGACGTTGAAGAAATCTACAACGAATATTTGGAAATCGGAAAGCAGCTTCAGGACAGAATCGTTGATACTGAATTGGAATTGAACGAAGCAATCAGAGACGGTAAAAATGTATTGTTTGAAGGAGCTCAGGCATTAATGCTTGATATCGATTTCGGTACGTATCCATACGTAACTTCATCTTCTCCGTCTACAGGGGGAGTTTGTACAGGTGCTGGTGTTCCGCCAACTTCACTTCAGAACCTTATAGGAGTAGCAAAAGCTTACTGTACAAGAGTAGGAAACGGACCTTTCCCTTCTGAACTGGATAACGAACTGGGTGAAAAAATCAGACAGATCGGTGGTGAATTCGGAGCAACTACAGGAAGACCAAGAAGAACAGGTTGGTTAGACCTTGTTTCTTTAAAGCATGCTTGTATGATCAACGGAATCAACAACCTTGTGATTACGAAGCTTGACGTTCTTACAGGAATTGAAAACCTTAAAATCGTTACTCATTACAAAACTGAAGATGGAAAAATTATTGATTATTTCACTTCATCTACAGAGAAATTATATAACTATGAGCCAATCTATCAGGATTTACCAGGTTGGAGCGAAGATATTACAAAAGCAAGAAGCTATGATGAACTTCCTGACAATGCTCAGAAATACATCGAGTTTATTGAGAAATACTTAGGAATCAATGTATACTTAGTTTCTGTAGGTCCTGAAAGAAGTCAGAACATTATCAGAAAAGAATTATTCTAATATTTTTAGAACATAAAATAAGAAAGAGACTGTCATTTGATGGTCTCTTTTTCTGTATAAACTTTCTATTTATAAATGTTAAAATTTAAGCATTGTCATAAAATTTTCTAATATTATGTTGTTTTGGTAAAATTTTGGCAGATGTTTTGATATTACAACATTGCTTATCGATAAGAGCTAACAAAACTAATAATCACAATTTTTAACAGTTTAAATAGTAGTAGTGATGAAACAACATAATCAAAACCAGGAATTTCGTTTTAACGAAGTTCTCTTTGAGCACCGCAATAAAGAATATGGTGCCTATGCATTAAGAAACGAATCAGATAGAATATTAACCAAAGCACTTTTCATTGGAGCAAGCTTAATGGCCGCAGTGTCTATTACACCTTTTGTGATTTCTGCATTGAAAACTGCAGATGTACCTACAAAACCGGTATATGAACTTCCGAGAGTTGTTGAGATTCAGGAGATAGAAAAACCGAAGGATCAGCCTGTAGTGATTGTAAAACCCGCGCCGCCAGCTCCCGCTGTAAAAACATACGATGACAGGTTGCCGGAACCTAAAGCAATTGTCACCAATGAAAAACAAGTTGAGGATAAAACAAATGCGGTAGCAAGCACACAAACATCGGAAGGTAAAGAAATATCAAATACAACCTATATTCCGATTGTGCCTCGTGTGATTGGAGGTGATGGTCCACCTACAGTAAAAGCTGATCCGGTAGTTGAAAAAGCAGATCCTAAAAAGATTGAAACGGAATTAAGTGTAGAAGCTAGTTTTACAGGAGGAATAGACTCCTTCAGAAATAAAGTAATGAACAACTTCGATGGTTCAGGATTTGAATCAGAAGATGTTGTAAAAACGACAGTTACCTTTATTGTAGAAATGGACGGAACCATCTCTGGGGTAAAAGCTAATGGAACCAACGCCGACTTTAACAGTGAGGCCATGAGAACAATTAAAAACATCTCAAGCAAAGGAAAATGGATTCCAGCCAAAAACAAAAAAGGAGAATTCGTAAGAAGTTATTTCAAATTTCCTATCTCAATGAAGTTTGATAATTAATACGGAAAAACACATTTTAAATAGTTATCCACAAAGAATTTTTTTTGTGGATAATTTTTTTTATTGCTAAATTGCTTATTAACAATATTTTAACTCAATTTTGATTTTCCCCACTCACCGAGAGCAAAGAAAAAAGTGTATTTTTGAAACTTAAAGTTCTAATAATGGCAAAAATCATAGGTATTGCTAATCAAAAAGGAGGCGTTGGTAAAACTACCACCGCTGTCAACTTGGCGGCAGCATTAGGAGTATTGGAAAAAAGAATATTAATCATTGATGCTGATCCTCAGGCGAATGCTACATCCGGCTTGGGTGTTGAAGATGTTCAGTATTCTACATATAATCTTTTGGAGCATAGTGCAGAAACAAGGGTTTGTATCAAAAGGACAGCAACTCCGAACCTGGATATTATTCCGTCACATATTGACCTGGTAGCTGCGGAAATCGAATTGGTAGACAAGGAGGACCGTGAGTATATGCTGAGAAAAGCACTGGCCAGTGTAAGAGACGATTATGACTATATCATTATCGACTGTGCACCGAGTTTAGGTCTTATTACAGTCAATGCACTTACAGCAGCAGATTCTGTAATTATTCCGATCCAGTGTGAGTATTTCGCATTAGAAGGACTTGGGAAACTTTTGAATACCGTTAAAAATGTTCAGAAGATCCACAATAAAGATCTTGGAATTGAAGGTCTTCTTCTTACGATGTATGACAGCCGATTGAGATTATCCAATCAGGTAGTGGAAGAAGTAAACCTGCACTTCCCGGAAATGGTTTTTGAAACCATTATCAGCAGAAACGTAAGACTGAGTGAAGCACCAAGTTTTGGAGAAAGTATCCTGAATTATGATGCCGAAAGTAAAGGAGCTGTTCAGTATATTCAATTAGCTGAAGAAGTTCTTTTGAGGAACGAAAACTTAATAAAGAATTAAATTAATAATAAATGGCCAATAGGTGGATGCTAGCCACCACTTATCAAACATCATTTATCAATTATATCTATGAAGGACAAAAAAAGAGCTATGGGACGCGGCTTGGGCGCCATTTTAAGTGCAGAATCCAAAGCAACTATCAATTCCGCTACTGATGAAGGAGCAGATAAGTTTGTAGGAAATATTGTAGAAGTTGCGCTTGAAGATATCTATCCGAACCCGACGCAGCCGAGAACTTATTTTGATGAAAAAGCATTGAACGAACTTGCACAGTCAATTGAAAACTTAGGCGTAATCCAACCGATTACCCTGAGAAAAGATGGTGAGAAGTTTGAAATTATTTCCGGGGAAAGACGTTACAGGGCAACTAAAATTGCAGGATTAACGACTATTCCTGCTTATATCCGTTTAGTAAATGATCAGGAACTTCTTGAGATGGCCCTTGTTGAAAACATCCAGAGAGAAGATCTTGATGCCATCGAAATTGCACTTACTTATCATAGGCTTTTAGAGGAAATAGGTCTTACTCAGGAAAACCTGAGCCAGAGAATAGGAAAGGATAGAAGTACCATTACTAATTCTATCAGACTATTAAGATTAAATCCGGATATTCAGAATGCTATCAGAAGCGGTGAGATTTCTGCAGGACACGGAAGGGCAATCATTAGTCTTGAAAGTGAAGAAGATCAGCAGGTATTGTTCGAGCTTATCATCAAAGAAAAATTAAATGTTCGTCAGGCAGAGCAGGCAGCTGCTGCATTGAAGAATCCAAAGTCTCCCGCTGCAAAAAAAGCAAAAGTGGAGCTTTCCAATAACTATAAAAAAGCCCAGAAGACAATTGCTGATATCTTGGAAGTAAAAGTAGAGATCAAGGCTTCTGGAAATGGTAAAAAAGGTAAAATTGTCCTGGACTTCAAAAACGAAGAAGAGCTGGAATATATTTTATCCCATATTAAATAATGAAGAAAATATTTTTCACATTTTTCTTGTGTATCGCTGCATTGGCCTATTCACAAGTGAAACCTATCGATACCGTTCGGATGCAGACTCCTCCGAAAGAGGAACCCCGTGTGGTAAAACCAGGCAAAACAGAAGCAAAGATCATTGAAGATCTTGAAAAAGCCAATGGTCCCACAGTAAAAACCATAAAGCTGAACCCTACCAGAGCAGGATTGTATTCTGCTGTTTTACCGGGATTGGGACAGTTTTATAACAAAAAATATTGGAAGATTCCCATTGTTTGGGGTGCGGTAGGAGCCGGAGTAGGTATTGCTGTATGGAACGATAACCAATACAAAAAATACCGCGAATACTACATCGCTAAACTTAATGGTACCCCTAATGAGTTTGTGGATAGCCACCCGTTTTTAGATAAAAGAGCATTGGGGAATGCTCAGGACAGAGCGAAGAGACAAAGAGATTACGCCATTGCGATTACAGGACTTATTTATATTCTGAATATTGTAGACGCTGTAGTAGATGCACATCTTTACGAAAGCCGCCATGACCCGGATTTGGTTTTTAAACCATCTGTTATACAGGATCAGTATGGGTACAGTGCTCCCAAAACAGGTTTCAGTTTAAGTTATAGATTTTAGAAGACAACATATCTGCAGAAGACTCCGGTTGAAAGCAGTATTTAAAAATAAAAAGATTATATGAAAATAGCATTAGTTGGTTACGGTAAAATGGGTAAGATCATTGATGAGATCGCGCAGAAAAGAGGTCATGAAGTAGTTGCCCGTCTTAAGGAAACCCCAACTGCTGAGAATCTTAATAATCCGGATGTTGTGATTGAATTCTCATTACCGGAAGTGGCATTTGAAAACATCAAAGCGTGTCTTGAAAATAAAATTCCGGTGATCTGTGGAACTACAGGCTGGCTGGATCAAAAAGAAGAAATAGAAAAACTGGCTGTAGAAAACGGTACCGCATTCCTATATGGGTCCAACTTCAGTTTAGGAGTAAATTTATTTTTTGCTTTAAACGAAAAGCTTGCAGATCTGATGAAAAACGTAGATGAATACTCTTGTCAGCTGGAAGAAATTCATCATGTCCACAAAAAAGATGCTCCAAGTGGAACTGCTATTTCCATTGCGGAAGGAATTATCCAGAACAACCCGAAATTTGATGCCTGGAAGCTTGAAGAAACAGAAGGCAAACAGTTAGGAATTTTTGCAGTACGTGAAGATGAAGTTCCTGGAACTCACAGTGTGTATTACAGAAGTGAAGTAGACGAAATTGAGATCAAGCATACCGCTTTCAACAGAAACGGTTTTGCTTTGGGAGCTGTGGTAGCTGCTGAATGGATTAAAGATAAAAAAGGAAACTTCGCAATGAAAGACGTTTTGGGGCTTTAATTTGTAACAAATTCTGTAAATTGCAGACCAATAAACAGAAAATGATGGATAGTGAATTGTAAACAGCGGACTGCTTTTATCATTTATTGCTCATCATTTTTATCATAAGAATAGGCACAAAAATTTATGAATTATTTTTTAACTTATACAGTATATGTCCTCATACTATCCGTATTGATGGGTATTTCATCTTGGAAACTGTTCAAGAAAATGGGCTATAGCCCTTTATTTGCTTTTATCCCTTTCTACAACTATTTCATTATTCTGAAAGAAACAAAGCATCCGAAATGGTGGGCGATCCTGTCTTATCTTCCGATTGTAGGACCAATCATGATGTCTGTTTTCCACCTTTATTTAGTGAAAAAGTTTGGGAAAACCCTTTTCAAAGATCAGATTCTTACTGTGATCCTGCCGTTTATTTATATGGCAGTGATCAACTATTCTAAAGATGTAGAGTTAGAAGATGAAAATGAAAACGACCTGTTTCTTACAGACGAAGAAAAGAATGATAAAAAGAAAGATACATTCGTAGGTTCAATTACCTTCGCGGTAGTTTTTGCAACCATCATCCACGTTTTTGTAACACAGCCTTTCGGGATTCCTACAGGATCTATGGAAAGAACATTATTGGTGGGTGACTTCCTTTTTGTAAACAAATGGAGCTATGGATACAGACTTCCAATGCGTCCGGTAGCAATACCTTTCCTTCAGGGAACGATTATGGATACAGGGCAGAAAGGCAACCCGAAAGATGATCCGAAATCTTACGTAGACGGAGTAAAACTTCCTTATACAAGAATTTTACAATTCAACAAGCCACAGAAAAATGATGTGGTTGTTTTCAACTATCCTCAGGATTCTGTACATACAGCGATCGACAGAAAAGACCCTTACGTAAAAAGATGTGTTGCTACAGCAGGAGATACTTTTGAAATGAGAGCCGGAAGACTTTTCGTTAACGGAAAGCCGGAAGTAGTTTTAGGAGATCAGGAAGTACAGCATGGATATGTAGTAAGCACAGATGCCCAATTGGATATTCCAACTTTATATAAAGTGTATGGATTTTTACCGGTTCGTGAATTTCAACAGGATAGCGGAGGGTATCTGTATGCCTTTCAGGGTTTAACGGATAAAGTTGCCAAAGAAATTAAAGAACTTCCTCATGTTACAGACATAAAAGAACAAGTTTTTGCAAAAGAAGAATCAGGAGTTGCTTATAAAGATGAGGCGAGAACAAAAATTGATACTACTCAATCTATCTTCCCAATTAACAAACCTTGGAATACTGATTGGTATGGACCACTTAGAATTCCTAAAAAAGGAGACGTTGTAGCCATCAACCAGGAAACACTTCCAACCTATCAGTGGATTATTTCTGAATATGAGCACAACAGCTTAGAGAAAAAGAACGGGAAGATCTTTATCAACGGAAAAGAAGCCAGCCAGTATACCATTCAGCAGGATTATTATATGATGGTAGGAGACAACAGAGATGCTTCATTAGATGCAAGATTCTTTGGTTTCGTTCCTGAAGAAAATATTGTAGGAAAGCCGATGTTTACATGGATGAGCCTTCAGGGTGCTTTTGCAGACAGCAGCTCTACTTATCAGGCACCATTCAAAATCCGTTGGGAAAGAATGTTTAAAGCAACCAATACAGGAGAAGCTAATAAAACCTCTTACTGGTGGATTGCAGCGATGATCCTGATCTTGTTCTTCGGATGGGAATATTTCGTGAAATTATTCAGAAAGAAAAAAACTGAAGAATAGTGTTTAAAAGTAAAATATTTAATAGAGTCCTTTTAATAGGTAGCTTTATTGTAACTCTTTTTTTTATTGCAAAACTCTCCGGGGTTTTGCAATATGCTTTTGTACCAACGGCAGGCAATGAACCTACCATCAAAAAAAAGTCATTTATTGTGATGACTAACATCCTTCCTTATGCCAAGTTTAAAATGATTGCATACAATCAGAATAATTTAGATTACCCTCAAGGTGTCTATGTGCAAAGATTAATAGGAACGGAAAATGATGAGATTTTAATTAAGAATGGAGAATTATACGTTAATAATACATTGATAGGTAAGTTTAATGTGAAGCATTCTTATAAAATAGACAGAGGCTATGCAAATGACCTCCTATTTAAAGGAACTGAAGAAAGTGAAATCTTTCAGATTGATGATAATTACTTCATTACTCAGTTAAGTGATAAAGAACTTAATAATAATTTCTTTCATGAAAGGTTTATAAATCCAAATACAGATCAGGATATTCGCAAAATTTATCATAAAGATTGGAATGCAGATAACTTTGGACCAATAAAAGTTCCAAGTGGAAAATTATTCTTTTTAGGGGATAATCGTAATGCAAGTTTAGATTCCCGTTATTTAGGCTTTATTGATGAGAAAGATGCTGTAGGACGAGTAATTTACCCTAGAAACTAGATTATATTATTATGCAAAATATTTTATTACCGGCATTTTATATGCCCCCAATTTCATGGTTTTCAGTATTATTAAATCCTGAGAATGAAATTACATTGGAACAATTTGAAAGTTTTCCCAAGCAGACTTATAGAAACAGAGCGAACATCTACGGAGCCAACGGAAAATTGTCCTTAATAATTCCTATCCATCATAATGGGAAAAGAGAATTTAAAGATGTTGAGATCTCTTATCGTGAAGATTGGAGAACCCTTCATTGGAAATCAATCAAGACAGCGTATCAGAGTTCCCCCTATTTTGAATACTATGAAGATAAGTTCAGAAAAATATTTGAACTTCAGGAAAAGTATCTTCTTGATTTTAACCTTAAGGGCATAGAAATCATTCAACAGATACTGAAAACAGAAAAGGCACACTCTTTGAATGAAGAATATATCAAAAATCCTGAAAGCATCAATTTCAGAGAAAAGTTTTCGGCAAAGCTTCCTTCAGAATTTCAAATGGAAGAGTATTACCAGACGTTTTCTGATAAATTAGGCTTTTTGGAAGACCTGTCAGTTCTGGATCTTATTTGTAATAAAGGACCGGAATCATTGGTATATATAAAAAATATAAAACAATCATATTAGCATACCATCGCTATTCATGAAATTTTCAACATACAGCAGATGAAGTTGGCGATTGGTATATCTCTTAAAAAAATAAATTTCAACATATGAAAAAGGTATTATTAGCTGCAGTTTTTTTAGCAGGTTTTAGTTTCTCTTTTGCACAGGAATCTAAAGTTAAAAGTATTGATCCAAATGAAGATAAAGATCTGATGACATGGTATCATAAAGATTTTGCAACTTCAAAAGTATATGGGGTAAATACGGCAAATGCTTATAAATACTTGGAATCTAAAGGGCTGAAGCCTAAAACAGTTGTAGTAGGAGTTTTGGATAGTGGTGTACAGGTTGACCACCCCGGATTGGTAAAGAATCTTTGGTCAAATCCTAATGAAATTCCCGGAAATGGTAAAGATGATGACGGAAACGGATATATTGATGATGTACATGGTTGGAACTTTATAGGAGGTAAAAACGGTGATGTTGATATCGACAACATGGAAGTGACAAGAGTCGTTGCCAAATACAAACCTGTTTTTGAAGGAAATGATTCTACTAAGAATAAAGCCAATCAGGCTCAAATGAAAGAAGAGTTTGATATGTATATGAAAGCCAAAGATATGTTCAATAAGAAAAGTATCGAGGCAGTACAGAATTTCAAAACTTATTCTATGCTGAATGAGCTGATTCCTAATATGGTAAAATTATTAGGAGGTAAGCCTGTAACAGCTGAAACGCTTTCTGCAATTAAAGCCCCTACAGATCAGAAAGATGCAATCGCACTGGAATTCCTGGGCCAGATTTCTCAAAGCCCTGAATTCAAAGGGAAATCTTCCGCTGAATTTGAAAAAAAGATGAAAGAAGAGATGAAGGAGGCAATAGACCATTTTGCTCCGGCAGCAAAACAATATGATCTTTCATATGATCCTAGAAAAGAGATTGTAGGTGATAACTATGATGATTATTCTGAAAAAAGCTATGGTAACAACCATTATGAAGGGCCAGATGCAGAACATGGAACTCACGTAGCCGGAATCATTGCAGGACTTCCGCAAGGAAAAGAAATTCAGTATGGTATAGCTTCAAAAGTTGCTAAAATTATGTCTGTAAGAACAGTTCCAAATGGTGATGAAAGAGATAAAGATGTTGCCAATGCCATCAGATATGCAGTAGATAACGGGGCAAAAGTTTTGAACATGAGCTTTGGAAAACCTGTTTCTCCAGGTAAAAATGTAGTCTGGGATGCTTTTAAATATGCTGAAGATAAAGGTGTTCTTTTAGTAAAAGCTGCGGGTAACGAAAATGAAGACGTAGCAGAACATTTGGCATTTCCTACCAATTTTAAAAATGTTACTGATGAAAAACCATTTGTGAGTAACGTTCTTGTAGTGGGAGCAAGCACCAATAAAAACAATGCTTTAAGAGCTGATTTTTCTAACTATAATAAAAAAATGGTAAATGTTTTCGCTCCAGGTGAAGAAATCTATTCTACCGTTCCTAAAAACGAATACAAATACCTTCAGGGAACTTCTATGGCTTCTCCTGTGGTAGCTGGAGGTGCAGCTGTTTTATTAGCATACATGCCGGATCTGAAACCTTATCAGATCATTGAAGCGCTTGTGAAAAGCAGCAATCCAAGTACAGCGAACGGATTCACGGATCAATCGCAGGCTGGAGGCGTTATCGATTTGAAAAAAGCCGCAGAATATGCCTATACCAATTTCTACAAAGGAAAGCCATCAAACGTGGCTAAGCCTTCGAAATCCGTAAAAAAGGCTGTTAAAAAATAATTTATCTCCCTGTGTTTAAGGAGAAACCATAAAAAGTCCGAATTTTTTTCGGACTTTTTATTTTTTATTTTAAATTTTGGCACGGTTTTTTGTAACTTTATAGTAACAAAATAATAAACAACAAAATGAAAAAGTTACTACTTGCAGGGATGTTGGGAACATCACTTTTTGCAGTTTCGTGTTCCTCTGTTAACAAAGCAGCTACATCTCAAAATCAAAGAGCCGACTTCCTGAAAATGAAAGGAGACTGGCAGATTGTGAGCATAGATTATGATAAAGGTTATAAAATTAAACCTTTTGACGAAGGTGCAGACGCACAGTGCTTCGTAGGAAGCCACTGGAGATTGATTCCTAACAACTGGACAGGAGCGTATACTTTGAACGGAGGTGGAGATTGCCCGGCAATTACACAACCTATCAAGTTTGAAGTAAAAGACGGTAACACGTTTATGTTTAAAAAAATTGCTTCAGGTACTAAAGCCAAACAAAATACAGCAGGTTACAGTCTTACGATGATCAATCAGACTACAGATCAGTTTTCACTTGAGCAAGATGTTCCTTTTGAAGGAGGCAATGTAAAAGTAGTTTACAACTTCCAGAGAGCAGGAATGAAATAATTTATCAACATAAAAGATCAAAAAAATGAATTTTAATAAAACATACGTAGGAGCCCTTTTCTTGTCATCAGCATTGTTATTGACAAGCTGTGAAGCGGTTCAGAATTCAAATCACCAACAAAGAGGTACAGCAGTAGGTGTTGCGTCCGGAGCAGTACTTGGAGGTATCCTTGGTAATAATGTAGGTAAAGGAGGAAACGGTGCTATCGGAGCTGTATTAGGAGGTATTATCGGAGGTGTTGCTGGTAACGTTATCGGTAACAAAATGGACAAGCAGGCAAAAGATATTAAAGAAACTTTACCAGGTGCTCAGGTAGAAAGAGTAGGAGACGGTATTAAAGTAACCATGAATGAAAGCATCGTTAACTTTGCATTCGACTCTTCAAACCTTACTTCTGTTGCACAGACTAACCTTGATAAGCTGGCTGAAGTATTGGTGAATAACCCTGATACTAATATCAACATCTATGGTTACACAGATAGCAAAGGTGCAGATGCTTACAACCTTAAACTTTCTCAGAGAAGAGCAGACGCTGTGAAGTCATACTTAGTAGGAAAAGGAATTGCATCAAGCAGAATGTTTACAAAAGGTGAAGGTGAGGCAATGCCTGTAGCAAGCAATGATACTGATGAAGGAAGAGCTAAAAACAGAAGAGTTGAGTTTGCCATCACTGCAAATGAAAAAATGATTAATGATGCCAAACAAGGGCAGTAATTAATTTTACATATAAATATTTTCGTAAAAGACCGCCCCGGCGGTTTTTTTTGTATTTTTATGCTAGAAAATTTTGAATTTATTATTTTTGTATTTGAAACAACATAAATGAAGAAATATTTAAAGCTGCTCCGTGTAGAGCAATGGGTGAAAAACCTTTTTGTATTTGTCCCGCTATTCTTTTCAGGTAACATTACCAACGTAGATCTGCTTGTCAAAAGTATTTTCGCATTTTTTATATTTTCACTTGCTGCAAGCGTAGTGTATATCCTGAATGACTATAATGATATTGAAGCAGACAGAAAGCATCCTGAAAAAAGGAGAAGACCCCTGGCTAGCGGTGCTATTTCAAAAACAAAAGCTATAGGAATTCTTATCGGTCTGGTTATCACAGATATTGTTCTTGTATTTTTTACACAGCTCTACTTCCATGAGTTGTTATGGAAGTTTGCAATCATAATAGGTTTCTATGTAGTGATGAATCTGGCATATACATTTAGACTTAAGCACGTTCCGATCATCGATATTTTTATTATTGCTATAGGATTTGTACTTCGTGTATTGGCTGGCGGTTATATTACCGGAATCAGTATTTCACAATGGGCTATTCTCTTAACGTTTGTGTTGGCACTCGTATTGGCAATAGGAAAAAGAAGGGGAGAACTTATCAACGCTCAGGTTTCAGGGAAAACAAGACGGGCATTAGACGGATATAACGTTCAGTTTGCAGATATTGCATTATCCATATCTATCACACTGGCTATTGTGTGCTACCTGATGTTTACCCTGTCACCGGAAGTTCAGGAAAGATTCCATGAAAGAGTTTTTTATACAGTGATCTTCGTGGTTTTTGCCTTATTAAGATATCTTCAGCAGACCTTGGTTTACAACAGAACGGAATCTCCCACAAAAATTGTGTACAGGGACCGCTATATACAGGTTACCCTATTACTTTGGGTTGCTGCATTTTTAATTCAAATTTATTTTAAGAAATGAAGCCGAATTTCACACAGAAAGTTACAAACTGGGGTAATTTCCCGGTAGTGGAGAAAGAAATGAGATCAGAGGACAGTTTCAAAAAAATAAAAGAATTTGTACTCAATCACAACGAGATTATTGCCAGAGGAAACGGAAGATGCTATGGAGATGCCTCGTTGGGAGAATCTATATTTTCAACAAAAAAATTAAATAAGTTCATCAATTTTGACCGTTTAAACGGAGTGATAGAATGCGAATCCGGAGTACTGCTTTCAGATGTTCTGGAAATCGCTGTTCCGCAGGGATATTTTCTGTATGTTACTCCCGGGACAAAGTTTATATCAGTGGGAGGAGCTATTGCTTCCGATGTTCATGGAAAAAATCATCATGCAGAAGGATGTTTTTCAGAATATGTAATTGAATTTAAGCTCATGACTGAAAGCGGGGAAATTATTACCTGTTCCAGAGAAGAAAATTCAGAGAAATTCTGGGCTACCATTGGAGGAATGGGACTTACAGGGATTATTCTTACGGCAAAATTTAAGCTTAAAAATATAGAATCAGCATACATTCGCCAGGAAAGCATCAAAGCAGAAAACCTGGATGAAATCTTTAAACTGTTTGATGAAAGTGAAAACTGGACGTATACTGTAGCATGGATCGATTGTCTTCAGAAAGGAAAAAATATCGGAAGAAGTATCCTGATGAGAGGTGAGCATGCTTTTCAACATGAGCTTCCCCAGAGTCTTTCGAAAACTCCTTTAAGATTAAAGAAAAAATTACAGCCTACAGTTCCTTTTTATTTTCCGGGATTTGTACTGAATGCACTTACGGTAAAAATATTTAATTGGCTTTACTATAAAAAACAGTCTAAGAAGGAAGTTAAGAATTTTATTGATTACGAAACATTTTTCTATCCTTTGGATGCTATTAATGATTGGAACAAAATCTATGGAAAATCTGGTTTTATACAATATCAGATGGTGATTCCTAAGGAAGCGGGAAAAGAAGGAATGAGAAGAATCCTTGAAACGATTGCGAAAAGCGGAAACGGATCATTCTTAGCGGTGTTAAAACTTTTTGGAAAACACAATCCGCAGGCTTACAACTCATTTCCGGTGGAAGGGTATACGCTGGCACTGGATTTTAAAGTCAATTCAAAATTGAAAAAACTGGTAGATCAGCTTGATGCAATTGTTCAGGAGTTCGGAGGAAGAATTTACCTTACTAAAGACAGCATGAGCAGATCATCACTTACCAATTATCTGAAAAATATTCAAAATCCTAAATTTGTGTCTTTACAGCACAAAAGAATCATAAACAACAACTCATAATGATAGTTCTGGGAAGCACATCGGAAGTGGCACAGGCTTTTGTGGAAAAAGCACTTCAGGAAGGAGAAAAGTTTGAAAAAATCTATCTTTTTACCTCAAATAAAGAAACTACAGAGCGGTTTGCAAGACATATTGATGTGAAATTTCTGCAGCAGGCAGAAGTCATTGAACTTGATCTGACTAAAGAAATTGATTACAACAGATTTGATAATATCAATTCAAATGTATTATTTTGTGCCGTAGGATATTTAGGAGAAGGAACAGAAGAAGGACTGTATGACAACAGGAATACGGAACGTATCATAGACATTAATTATTCAAAACTGGTTCCTGTAATGAACTATTTTGCTCATAAATTTGAAAACAGAAGATCCGGAACGATCATTGGGCTTTCATCAGTAGCAGGAGACAGGGGAAGACAGAGTAATTTTATCTATGGAAGTGCGAAAGCGGCGTTTACAGCCTATTTGAGTGGTTTGAGAAACTACCTTTTTGATAAAAAAGTACACGTTCTTACCATAAAACCTGGGTTTATGGCAACTAAAATGACAGAAGGTCTGCCTCTAAACCCGAAACTGACAGCAACGCCGAAACAAGCAGCTGCCTGTATTTATAAAGCCTTCAAAAAGGAGCAAAACGTGGCATATGTTTTGCCGGTTTGGAGTATTATTATGATGATTATCAGGAATATCCCTGAATTTATATTCAAAAAATTAAAGCTTTAAAGAGAAATGAAAAAATTGTATTGTTTTGATTTTGACGGAACTTTGACATATAAAGATACCATGTTTATGTATCTTAAATTCTACGATTCTACAAAATACCGGATACAATTTTTAAAACATGTACCTCTCTTTATCCTGCTGAAGCTGAAACTGGCCGAAACGGAAAAAGTGAAAAAAAGTTTTATCGGATCTATTTTAAAAGGACAGACCCAGGAAAAGATTGAAATGAAGTCTAAACAATTTTTTGAGCTTCATTATCCTAAAATCGTGAGAGAAAATGCATTAGACTTTATTAAAAATATCGATAGGAATAATACACAAAGCTTATTGGTGACTGCATCCTTAGATATTTGGGTAAAACCTTTCGCTGAGGAACTTAAAATGGAGCTTGTTTCTACGCGTGCAGAGTTTAAAAACGGAGTTTTCACAGGAAATTTTGTAGGGAAAAACTGCAATGGGAAAGAAAAACTGGTAAGAATTAAAGAAGAAATAAACAATTCTAAGTACGATAAAATTATTGCATTTGGGGATACTTCAGGAGATCGGCCAATGTTGAAATGGGCAAATGAGGGACATTATCAATTTTTTCACTAATTTTGGAAGATAAAATTGTAAAAAATGAAAAGCCTGTTAATTGCATGTGCAGTAATATTTATGAGCTGTGCAAGCACTTCACCTCAGAAGTCTTCTGCCATGCAGGGAAATACTGAACTCCTTGTTTCTGAATCTCAGGGAGGAACTGATAAACCTGGCTTTAGGATAATTAAAGACGAAAAAGAGTTTCGTAATATTATCAGAGGAAGTTTTGGCATTGTAGACCTTGGAAAAGAATCTTATATCAAATACCCTCAATTTCCGAAAAATAAAAAAGTTGTTATATACAATTTGGGAACCTTCAGATCAGGAAGTCACAAAGTTGAAGAAATCAAAAGTGTATCTGTAAAAAATCAGATTCTTTATGTAGAAGTTCCGGCCGGAGAGCCTTCCGGTGGAATGGAAATTCAGGTGATCTCCAGTCCATGGTTTATTTTTACTGTTCCCACAGATTACAAATTTACCTCTGTAGAATTAAAATATTCAAAATAATAATGGATAAAGTATATTTAGATAATGCCGCAACCACTCCGCTTGCAGAAGAAGTTATAGATGCAATGGTGGGTACTATGAAGATGAATTTCGGAAACCCGTCTTCAACGCACAGCTTTGGCCAGGAAGCAAAAATACTTATTGAAAATGTAAGAAGACAGGTTGCAGACTATCTTCATGTAACTCCAGCTGAAATCATTTTCACTTCCTGTGGAACCGAATCCAACAATATGATCATCAAATCCTCGGTAGAACACCTTGGAGTAGAAAGAATCATCAGTTCTCCTCTGGAACATAAATGTGTTTCTGAAAGTATTCTGGACATGAAAAACAGAAAAGGAGTAGAAGTAAACTACATCCGTCCGAATGAAAAAGGAGATATTGATCTTACAAAATTAGAAGAGCTTTTAAAAGCATCAGATAAAAAAACACTGGTAAGCTTAATGCATGCCAATAACGAAATCGGAAATATAATTGATCTTAAAAAGGTTGCCCAATTATGCAAAGAGCATAATGCGCTTTTCCATTCGGATACCGTACAGACAATGGCTCATATGAACCTTGACTTCTCAGATATCCCTGTAGATTTTGCATCCTGTAGTGCCCACAAATTTCATGGACCAAAAGGAGCTGGATTTGCATTTATCAGAAAAGCAACAGGTTTAAAAGGAATTATTACCGGAGGACCTCAGGAAAGAAGCCTTAGAGCCGGAACAGAAAATGTCAGTGGTATTGTAGGACTGGGTAAAGCGTTAGAACTTTCTCTGAATCATATGGATGAATATACCAACCATATGCAGGATATTAAAAATTATGCAATTGAAAGACTTTCTGCCGAAATTGAAGGAATTAAGTTCAACGGAAGAAGTGCAGAGAAGGAAAACAGTCTTTATACAGTTTTAAGTGCTTTATTACCTTATAAAAATCCATTGATAGGACTTCAGCTGGATATGAAAGGAATTGCAATCTCTCAGGGAAGTGCGTGTTCATCAGGAGCTTCAAAACCTTCAATGGTTATGATGATGGTGCTTTCTGAAGACGAAATGGATCATTGTACACCATTGCGTATCTCTTTCAGCCATATGACAACCAAAACGGATATTGATACATTAGTGAATGCTTTAAAAGAAATTTCCAGCGACTACACTATAGAAAAAACTAATGTTGAGCATAGATAGTCTTATGCTTTAAAAATCGTAATTTTGAACATCCAAATAGAGGATTAAAGAAAATAATATTAATTAAAATAAAAGAAACAAAAATGGCTTTAGAAATTACAGACAGCTCATTTCAGGATACGGTTTTAAAATCTGACAAACCGGTATTAGTAGACTTTTGGGCAGTATGGTGTGGACCATGCAGAACTTTAGGACCAATCATCGAAGAAGTAGCATCAGATTTTGAAGGTAAAGCAGTAGTTGGAAAAGTAGATGTAGACAACAACCAAGAGATTTCTATGCAATATGGTATTAGAAATATCCCTACAGTTCTTATTTTTAAGAACGGGGAAGTGGTAGATAAATTAGTAGGTGTAGCTCCAAAAGAGGTAATCGCTGAAAAATTAAGCGCTCACTTATAAAAAAATAAGTTTGATAATGAATGCCTTCCAGTATTGGGAGGCATTTTTTCTAAAATAATTTGCAGATAACAAAAAAAGGTGTAATTTTGCAACCACGAAAAAGAAACGACGTTCTTTAAAAATTGATCCGGTAGTTCAGCTGGTTAGAATGCCGCCCTGTCACGGCGGAGGTCGCGGGTTCGAGTCCCGTCCGGATCGCAGAAGTTTTCTCAATTTCTTTTAAAAAAATTGATCCGGTAGTTCAGCTGGTTAGAATGCCGCCCTGTCACGGCGGAGGTCGCGGGTTCGAGTCCCGTCCGGATCGCAGAAGTTTTCTCAATTTCTTTTAAAAAAAATTGATCCGGTAGTTCAGCTGGTTAGAATGCCGCCCTGTCACGGCGGAGGTCGCGGGTTCGAGTCCCGTCCGGATCGCAGAAGTTTTCTCAATTTCTTTTAAAAAAATTGATCCGGTAGTTCAGCTGGTTAGAATGCCGCCCTGTCACGGCGGAGGTCGCGGGTTCGAGTCCCGTCCGGATCGCAACTGCAATATGAAAGTAGTATAAAATACTGTAAAATATATGTTTTACAGTATTTTTTTTGTTTTGTGTGTATTTCAAAAAGTGAGAAACTGATCAGGTACAAAAGTTGGACGGAAAATAATATCCGTATATCACGGTTGGTCTACGGGGCTTTTTAATAGTTTGGTTTTTGAAATTTTGTTTCAAAATGTTAATTTATATTTTAAATAAAAATTAACATGTAGTACTAAAAATATTAATAATAATTATTACCTTCGCCCAATAATAAAAGCCACTGAGTGTTGAATTAATGAAAATGATATTTTAGGTTTATTTGTATATGGGGGATATTTTTAAAATCAGGGAGTTAAGGTATATACCCAGATGGTCGGTTTTTTTTATCGACATTTCAGTTATTTTCTTTTCTGTTTTAGTTTCATATTTGTTCTTAAAAAGTCTGGAGGTAAAACTGAACTTTATTGAGTACCAAAATGAAAAAGTATTTTCAGTAATTATTGTTAATATCCTGTTTATACTCCTGTTCAAAACGTATGCAGGAATCATAAGACATTCTACTTTTTTAGATTTTTGTAAAATTTTGTGGTCTTCCGGTAGTGCTCTTATTACATTATTGGTACTGAATTTTATATCTGGACTGGTGTTGGATAAGCCTCTTTTTTTATATCCGGGTCTGTTTTTATTTTTCTTTATTTCTATTTTTCTGATGTTCTTTTTCAGAATAATAACCAAACAGTTTTTCAGTTTACTTATGGATACTAAAGATACTTCATCCAAAGAAAGAATTGCTGTTGTAGGAATAGGTGATGCTTCTGTTTCGTTAGCGAATGCTATTATTCATAACCCCGATTATCCTTATCAGCTGGCTGGATTTCTTAGTACCAGATCAGATTCTAAAAAAGCAATGCTGCTAGGTCATAAAATTTATAATAAAAAGCAGTTTCTTAAAAGCGATAATCTGAGAGAACGGTTTGATGCGGTTTTAATCAAGGATAGGATGACGAAACGGGAAATGGAAGAATGGACGACCCTCGCATTGGATAATGGATTGAAGGTATTAAAAGCCCCCATAGCCAGCATAATAAAAGAAGATGATGTTGTAAAAGGTATCCGTCCACTTAAGATTGAAGATTTACTTAATCGTCCGGCTATTAAAATAGAAGGGGAAGAGGTGAGGAGTTTTCATGTTAACAAAACTATTTTAGTAACCGGAGGTGCCGGGTCTATAGGAAGCGAAATTGTAAGACAGGTTGCACAATTGAATTCATCGCTTATTGTGGTAGTTGATCAGGCAGAATCTCCTTTATATGAGCTGCAGCTTGAATTATTGGAGAAATTCCCGAACCAAAGATTCAAATTTGTATTGGCGGATATTTCAAACTACTCCAGGATGGAAAAACTGTTTGATGATCATCAGTTTTCAATTGTCTATCATGCGGCTGCGTATAAGCATGTTCCTTTAATAGAAGATAATCCGCATGAAGCTATTTTTGTAAACATCGGAGGAACTAAAAATTTAGCTCTCCTATCGAAAAAATATAGTGTAAATCGTTTTGTGATGGTATCCACAGATAAAGCTGTAAACCCAACCAACGTAATGGGAGCTTCTAAAAGAGCAGCTGAACTTTTTGTACAATCTTTACAAAATTCTTCGGAGAATACAACAAAATTTATTACAACACGTTTTGGAAATGTACTAGGCTCCAACGGTTCTGTAATACCGCATTTCAGAAAACAAATTGAAAAAGGAGGCCCGGTTACGATTACTCATCCTGATATTATTCGTTATTTTATGACGATTCCGGAAGCCTGTGAATTGGTACTTCAGGCAGGAACAATGGGAGAAGGGGGTGAGATTTATGTTTTTGATATGGGCAAACCCGTCAAAATTTTGGATTTAGCAGAAAGAATGATAAAACTATCAGGATATACACCAGGTATTGATATTAAAATTGATTTTATAGGCTTGCGACCTGGTGAAAAATTATATGAAGAACTTCTAACAGATCATTCTACGACTATTCCTACACACCATGAAAAAATTATGATATCCAGAGATCCAGTGATGGAGTTTGAAGATATAGAAGCTTTGTGTCAACAAATTATTATGTCGGCAGTGAACAAGAATAGTTTACAAATTGTGAAAATCTTAAAAGTCATTGTGCCGGAATTTATAAGCAATAATTCAGAGTTTGAAGTTCTGGATAGAATAACTGAACGTGAAGTATATACGAATGGAATTTAAAAATGAAATAAATAAAATTTAATAGAAAGTAGTAATTTTAGCTGTTTTTGTTTTTAAACGGAATGAAAATTGCTAGAGAAAGAATTAATCTAAAACATATAAATTTAAAACACATTTCACATAAATAATATTCTAATAAATATAGAAAATATGTGAGGTTAACTTTCTTTCAAAAATTATTTTAATAAAATTGAAGTTAGCTCAAGTAGATTTTAGAACAATAACACAAGTAGATTTAGAATAAAAACATATGAATAAAACTATTATTGCGTATATAATATTGTTATCGGTTACTTTATTATCATGCAGACCGAAACAGAATATGATATATATATCAAAGCATAATATGGAAGAAGAAGTTGCAAAAGCAAAATTCCAGGGCTTACATATTCAGGAAGGTGATGTACTGCTGATTCTTGTATCTGCACTTGATGAAGCAGCGGTAAAACCTTTCAATCTCAATACGACAAATAAAGTAGGAAGCAATTCTAATACCGGAATAAATCAATACTCGCAGCCAAGTGAATATTTGGTAAATGAAGAAGGAAATATATACTTCCCTGTAATAGGAAATGTATATGCTAAAGGGATGACGCAGATACAGTTGAAACAAGACCTGGAGGCTCGACTTAAGAGATATCTTACAGATCCTATGGTGAGCATTACTCTAAAAAACTTCAATGTGAGTATCTTAGGTGAAGTAAAAAACCCTGGGCAGAAAGAAAGTGTCTCTCAAAAGATTAACATTTTTCAGGCATTAGGTTTAGCCGGTGATATGACAGATTTCGGAGATCGTACAAATGTAAAACTTATCCGTACAGGAGATGATGGGACTGACCAGATTGCTAATATCGACCTTACCAGATCCGATATCGTGAGTTCACCATACTATTATATGAAACAAAATGACATATTATATGTACAGCCGGACAACAATAAACAGGTTCAGGCTAACTCGAACCCAAACAGAGCTCTTACATTCCAGATTATTGGTGCATTATTAACAGCAGGTACGCTTATTATTGCTTTAACACGAAAATAAAATATGCAGAAGATAGAATTTCAGGAAAAGGAAGACGGTTTGAACCTAAAAAAAGTTATCTCTCAGTACCTATATAAATGGCCGTGGTTTATTGCTTCTATTTTGGTTTTTGTAATAGGAGCCTACATTTATCTTAGATACAGTGTACCTCAGTATCAATCAACAACAGTCCTCAAATTTGATAAAAAACAAAGTAATCTTTCCTCAGCATTATCTGATCTGGAGAATCTAGGTATGGGTTTAGGCAATGCTGATGAACTGAAAAGTGAAGGAGCGGTAGTCACCTCACGGCCTATCCTCATGGAGGTTGTAAAAAATCTTAATCTCAGTGTAGAATATTTCAATACAGGAGAAATTAAAGATTCACAACTGTTTAGTAAAGTCCCTGTTATTGCAAAAATATTATCATATAATAATAATGAGAATTTTATATTCTCTGAATATACGATGATAGATTTAAAGGGAGATCAGTTTACGCTTCAGGATAAAAAAAAAGAGACCTTTAAAGGCAAATTTAATACTCCTATAAGTCTGGATTTTGGGAGTGTGGTATTTCAGAGAAATCCTGCTATTGCTTTTAAATCAAAATATAAAATAGTTTTTTGGAATCCCATTGAGAAAGTAAAAAAATTAGAAAAAAAGATAGAGGTAAATTTACCAGATGAAAAAGCCATGCTAATGGAGATTAACCTGATAGGAACTCTTCCTGAAAAATCGGAAGCTATTCTTAATGAGGTGACCAGGCAGTATAATCTGGATGGGCAGAAAGATAAAAACTTACAAGCTCAGAATACTCAGGAATTCATCGATAAAAGACTGGAAGTAATTACCAAAGATCTTTCCGGGGTAGAAAATCAAAAAGAAGATTTTGAGAACCGTAATCGTATTGTAGACATTCAGGCACAGGCAGAACTGGCACTACAGAATACAAGTGATAATACCAAAGTTCTCCTTCAGCAGCAGGCCCAGCTGGATCTTCTGAACTCCCTTTCAGGAGAGGCTTCAAAAGGCAATAACCAGCTTATGCCATCCAACCTTGGGCTAAATCCTTCACTGGAACAATCGATTTCTCAATATAATTCGTTGATTATCAGCAGGAATAAAACCCTTAAACAGGCAACCAATGAAAACCCTGCTGTTATAGAAATGAACAGGGAAATTGCTTCTTTAAAGGAAGTAATCCGTGATAATATCCGTGAGCAGAAGCAAACGGTGCAGACTGGTATTTCTCAGCTGCAGAACCAGATCAATACTAATAATAGTATGATTGAAAAAGTTCCCGGACAGTCTAAAGTCTATAGAGGAATTGAACGTCAGCAAAACCTTAAAGAACAGTTGTTTTTATTTCTCCTTCAAAAAAGAGAAGAAAATGCAATCAATCTGTCGGTAAATGTACCGAAAGCTAAAATTGTAAACCCTGCATTTACAGAAGATATACCTGTATCCCCTAAAAAAGATATTATCTTTTTAGGAGCAGTATTGCTTGGTTTATTATTTCCATTTGCTGTTTTATACTTCGCTTTCATGCTGGATGATAAGATTTATACCAGAGATGATATTAAAGAACGTTCAGAATTGGGGGTATTGGTAGATATACCTTCACTTAAGGATAATGAAAATCATTTGATACAGAAAAACGATTTTTCTGAGTTGGCTGAAGCTTTCAGAGTTCTTGTTTCTAACCTTAAATTTGTTTTACCTGTAAAAGATTCTGCTAAGGTAATTATGGTAACTTCTTCGGTAAAAGGAGAAGGGAAGACCCTGGTTTCTGTGAATCTGGCGCTTACCATTGCCAATAAAAATTCAAGGGCGCTTTTGATAGGTTCAGATATTCGTAACCCTCAGATCCAGCGATATGACAGTGAACCAACCAAAAGAAAAGGTCTTACAGAATATTTATATGATAATTCCGTAAACGTGGAAGAACTTATCCATACATCTACTACCAACCCTTCATGTGATGTCATTTATGCCGGAGCAATTCCTCCTAACCCTCAGGAACTGCTTTCTAACGGAAGATATCAAAAACTTATTGCGGAGATGTCTTCTCAATATGCTTATATTATTATAGACTCTGCACCGCTGATGCTGGTTTCAGATACTCTTAGCATTGTTGATACAGCAGATGCAACATTATATGTAGTAAGATCCGGAGTATCAAGAAATATTTTGATAGATTTTGCTAATGACCTGGTGAAAGACTCTAAGTTGAATAATGTATCTTTTGTCGTTAATGATGTTTCAAAACGTGCAGGAGGTTACGGATATAACTATAGCTATGGATATGGCTACAGCCAAACAAATGATAAAAAAAGTTGGTGGAGTAAAATTTTCAAATCATAAAAATGAATAAAATTTTAATTACAGGTGGAGCGGGTTTTATTGGCTCTAACTTAACGGAGTATTTTTTAAATAAAGGCTATTATGTAGTGTGCTTAGACAATTTTGCAACAGGACACCGCCATAATATTGAACCTTTCCTTGAAAATCCAAACTATAAACTCATTGAAGGGGACATCCGTGATTTGGAAGTTTGTCAGAAGGCAGTGGAAAATGTAGATTATATTCTGCATCAGGCTGCACTCGGCTCAGTTCCAAGATCTATTAAAGATCCTATTACAAGTAACGATGTGAATGTTTCAGGATTTTTAAATATGCTGATTGCTGCACGCGATGCCAACGTAAAGCGTTTCGTATATGCCGCCTCCTCATCCACATATGGTGATTCTGCATCATTACCCAAAGTAGAAGATGTTATCGGAAGACCATTATCTCCATACGCTATTACCAAATATGTCAATGAATTGTATGCAGATGTATTCGGAAAAACTTACGGAATGGAATGCATCGGTCTGAGGTATTTTAATGTATTTGGAAGGAGACAGGATCCCAACGGAGCTTATGCTGCCGTGATTCCTTTATTTATAAAACAGTTGATTAATCATGAGTCACCGAAAATTAATGGTACAGGTGATTATTCCCGTGATTTTACATACATAGACAATGTAATTCAGATGAATGAGCTGGCCATGCTTACTGAAAATCCGGATGCGGTAAATACAGTTTATAATACAGCAGTGGGTGATCGTACAACATTGAATGATCTTATAGGGTATCTAAAAAAATATCTTAGCGAATTTGATGGAGAGATTGCCAACATTGATGCTGTTCATGGTCCAAACCGTGTAGGAGATATTCCACATTCACTGGCATCAGTTGAAAAAGCAGAAAAATTGTTAGGATATAAACCTAGCCATAATATAGATAAAGGTTTAGAAGAAGCTATTACCTGGTATTGGACAAATTTAAAGTAAACATTTTTTTAATTGAATCTTTATGAAGAAAGAACATAAAATTGCCATTATAGGATTAGGATATGTAGGTTTGCCTTTAGCCAGGTTGTTTGCCACACAATATCCGGTTGTAGGTTTTGATATTAATCAGAAAAGAATTGCGGAATTAAACACAGGGGTAGACAGTACTCTGGAAGTGGAAAACGAAGTATTGGAATCTGTATTAATTCAGAATAATCCTTTTAATCAGGATGCTGCAAAAGGATTGTATTGTTCAGCGGATATCAAGGATATTCAGGATGCAGATATTTACGTTATTACTGTTCCTACTCCGGTGGATCAGCATAACCGTCCTGACCTTACTCCACTGTATAAAGCCTCAGAAACTGTAGGAAAAGTATTGTCCAAAGGTGATATAGTGATTTACGAATCTACCGTATATCCCGGAGCTACTGAAGAAGAATGTATTCCTGTTCTGGAAAAAGTTTCAGGAATGGTATTTAACCAGGACTTCTTTGCAGGATATTCTCCTGAACGTATTAATCCCGGTGATAAAGAGCATACTGTTGAAAAAATCTTAAAAGTTACCTCGGGCTCAACACCTGAAATCGGGGAAATAGTAAATAAATTATATCAGTCCGTAATCATTGCGGGGACTCATTTAGCTCCAACAATCAAGGTTGCAGAAGCTGCTAAAGTAATTGAAAATTCCCAAAGGGATATTAATATTGCCTTTGTAAACGAATTGGCAAAAATATTCAATCTTTTAGATATTGACACTCATGCAGTATTGGAAGCAGCAGGAACCAAATGGAACTTTTTACCCTTCAAACCGGGGCTGGTAGGGGGACACTGCATTGGTGTAGACCCATATTATCTGGCTCAGAAAGCTCAGGAAAAAGGATATCATCCGGAAATTATATTAGCAGGACGCCGTCTTAATGATTCCATGGGACAGTATGTAGCTTCTCAGTTATTGAAAACTATGATTAAAAACAAGGTGACCATTAATGGTGCCACAGTTTTGAATTTAGGAATAACTTTTAAAGAAAATTGCCCGGATGTGCGTAATACAAAAGCAGTAGATGTGATTCATGGGCTTGAAGACTATGCTTTACAGGTTACAACTTTTGATCCATGGGCTAATCCTGATGAAGTAAAACACGAATATGGATTAGAGGTCGTGAATGAAATTCCACAGGAAAAATATGATGCTATTATCCTTACCGTTGCACATAAACAATTCAATGATCTGGATTTGAAAAATCATTTAAAAGAAAATGGAATAATTTATGACGTAAAAGGAATCTTAGAAGAAAGTCATTCAAGATTATAAATAAATATGAACGAAAATAAATATTTATTACTATAATAATGAATAGCAATACTTTAATAAAAAGTACATTAATATATACAATTGGTAATTTTGGATCTAAGATTTTATCTTTTCTATTAATTCCTATTTATTCCTACTACCTTTCCAGAAAAGAATTAGGAGAATATGACTTAGTGTTAACAAGTGTCAATTTATTAGTTCCTTTTGTCTCTTTGCAGATGAATGAGGCAATTTATCGCTGGTTTCTGGACAAAGAAAACGAAAAAGAAAATTATATTGATAATATATTTAAGCAATGTAGTATTTTATTATTGATTTCCTTTATCAGCTTTGAACTATTGCTTTACCTGGCTGGGCTTTTCTATCATATTCCTTATCAGAAAGAATTGTCACTGCTGATTATAAGCTCATGTTTATTGCCCTTTTTTCAGCAAATATTAAGAGGGTTAGGATTAACGAGATACTATTCATTTATAGGAATTATAAATAGCTTTTTTATATTTTCTTTTAGTTTACTTTTCTTACTGACGGATATATTTCATGATAAGGTACAGGGTATCTTTTATGCACTTTTTATCAGTAATTTTATTGCAATTTTATTGATGTTGTTTAAAGTAAGCTTTCTGTTTAAGAAATATGTTAGTATAAAAATAAACTATTCATTACAAAAGCAGATTCTATTTTATTCGCTCCCATTAATATTGAATTCCATAAGCTGGTGGGTTATTAATGCATCAGATAGATATATTATTTTAAAATTTTTAACAATAGAAGATAATGGTATTTATGCTGTTTCTGCAAGGTTGCCCGCTATTCTGACTATTTTCAATACTGTATTTATGCTGGCCTGGCAGGATATGGCAATCTCTGGGAATGATCCTAATAATCCTTTTTTTTCAAAGCTTTTTAATAAATATATCGCTGTAAATATTGGCTTATCAACCATTTTAATAGCAGCTACTCCATTAATTACGGAAGTTCTGTTTGATTCAAAATTTTATGAATCCTGGAAATATGCCACCCTTCTGTATATTGGCTCCTGCTTTTCGTCGATCTCAGGTTTTTTAGGTGCTATTTACCTGAAAACCAAATCAACGAAAGGGATTTTTATTACAAGTATGATCGGAGCATTGATAAACGTATTTATTTCAATGGCTTTTATTAAGTATATTGGTCTTTATGCACCTGCTTTAGGTACATTTGTCAGCTTCTTTGTTATGTTTGTTATAAGATACAGACAGACTGCTGAGATTTTGAAATTAGATATAGATATTAAGTCTTTCATCATACAGATGCTGGTAGTTTTTAGTATAATTATCCTGTTATACTTAAACAGTAGTCATTTAATTTCAATACCATTAACGGTATTGTCCTTATTACTGTTCGGTTATTTTAATAAAGATATTTTTAAAAAGGTCTTTAATAAATTAAATTCTCTAAAAAAATAAATATGAATTCCAATAAAGAAAATATAAGACAATTAAAAAATATAATATCTACTCGGCTTACTCCACTCATTGATAATGATTTTATTCTGTTAGATATACCTAATCATAGAAATATTGGAGATTCTTTAATTTGGAAAGGAGAATTAGAATTTTTTAAAACATTAGCGCATAAATGTATTGGGCAGTACAACAGATATACTTTCAAAAAAAGCGATATAAAATCTGAAAAGACAATTATTCTGCTGCACGGAGGAGGAAACTTTGGTGATATATATGAATCAAGTCAAAGTTTTAAAAGATACATTATTGAAAATTTTCCTAACAACAGGATTATTGTTTTACCTCAAACGGTACATTACAATAGAGAAGAAAACCTAAAAAGAGATTTTGCTATTTTCAATGCTCATCGTGATCTTTATGTATTAGTAAGAGATCTGCCTTCATATGATACTTTAAAAGCCAATTTTAATGAAAAAAAATTAAAATTAGCACCGGATATGGCTTTCTTTTTAGATTTTGATGCTGATATTAGAACCAGTTCTCCGGAAACAAGAAAGAACTTATATCTGAACAGAACCGATGCAGAAGCAAGTAAAGATTCTTTTCAAAATGTTATTGAAGGTGAATATGATATAAAAGATTGGCCTACTTACAATTCTTCTTCAAAAAGAATGAATACCATCACCAATTATGTAGAAGCTCTGGACGGTAAGCTTTCAAAAGTCATCAAGTATTTGCCCGCCTCTTCTTTAATAATTGATAATGCTTATGGATTAAAAAAGAAGAATGGAATGGATCTGCATATCAATCGTGGAAAGGAGTTTATTAATCAATATCATAAAGTATATACAACGCGTTTGCATGGCTTAATCCTTAGTATCTTATTGGATAAAGAGGTTGTTATCTTGGATAACGTTTATGGAAAAAGTAAAAATTTTTACGATGCATGGCTGAAGAATTTTAATAATGTTAAACTTTATGTAAAGAATGAATCCTAAAATTTCGGTAATTTTACCTGCATATAATGCTGAACAGTATCTTAGAACAGCAGTAGACAGTATACTTGCACAAAGTTTTAAAGACTTTGAATTGTTGGTTATTAATGATGGTTCCACAGATTTTACAAAAGAAATCATATTAAGCTATAATGATGAAAGGATAAGATACATTGAAAATGAAAAGAATTTAGGATTAATAGATACTTTGAATAAAGGGATCTTATTATCAAAAGGTGAATATATTGCCAGAATGGATGCCGATGATATATGCCATTCATCCCGTTTTCAAATGCAGATAGATTTCATGGAGAAAAATCCGGAATATATTATCTGCAGCTCATCCAGAAAGGAATTTGCCCATTCTATTTCTCATTTTCATCTAAGTGTACTTCCAGTTGATGATACATCAATTAGAATACATTCAATTTTCAGTACACCTTTTACCCATCCGGCAGTGATGTTCAGGGCTGGTATTATTAAAGAGAATAATCTTTTTTTTGAGAAGGATTATAAGTATGCTGAAGATTATCAATTGTGGATCAAAATTTTACAATATGGTAAGGGATACAATTTTAGAATGCCTTTGTTGTATTATAGAGATACACCCAATAGCCAAACCAATATTGGAGCTGGCCAGATAGAACAGAGAAAGAGAACAATATCCAATATTCAGCAGCTGGCTTTACAGCAGCAGAATATAGTTTTAAATCAAAAAGAATTAGATTTTATTTATATTCTGTCTTTATCGGATAAGATTAGAAATATCAGTTTTGAAGACTTTTCAGTGGATTTCATTCTTTCCTTTTTTAAGAAACTGTCTTTAGAACTAAAATCAAATTACCCGAATAATGAATTCAATGTTAATCGTGTTTTAGGTAAAAGATATCTTAAAATTTTATTATTTAACTTAAAAAGGTTACCATTTACCCATGTAATGAAGTTAGCATTGAGTAAATCAACTTTTTTTGGAATATATGAATTGATAAATGAAAAGATTGGAAATAAATAATACTATAGATAAATTCACAAAATCTGATTACCTTATAGGTACGTCAATATGTTTTGTGATTTCAATATTATATATGTTTAATTTAAACCAGATTGTAGTAGGCGGTTTATCTATTCTATTATTTCTTTTTTACTTTAATCGTATACGTAAGAGGGCTACCATTAATGAAGCATTTACTATTTGTTTAATATTAACTTTACCATTCAGCTTCAGCCCTTTGGTGGGAAGCAGCTTCTTCAGCCTTTTTATTATTATTCAGTTTTTATTTATCTGTGTATTACTTGTAAGTAACTTTTCTTCAAAAAAGAACCAGCTCATTCAAGTTCTAGGGCTTGGATTATTGTTGTTTTGTTTGGGTGTCTATTTTTTTAATCAGTCCAATTATCCGAAAATTTTGGTCGAAACATTGATAAAAACACTGTTATTCTTATTAATAATTATAGTAGCGTTGATCAAGTTGAAAATATCCAAATTAACTGTTTTGTCGATGATGAGGTTTTATGTTTTTGCGGGATCCGTAGCAGGTTTAATGGTATTAATCCAATATCTGTCTTTTAAACTCCTGGGAATAAATTATCTGGGTGTTCAGAATCAATTTGGTACGTCCAGAACAGGGTTTGCCGGTCTTTTTTATGATTACAGTATTTCATCGATCTATTTGTCAAGTGTTTCTTTAATTTTATGTTTTGGATTATTGACTAAGCAATATTTCATTAATTATAAATGGAGTATCATTTTGTTGTTTTTTACTATTGGAACCAGTGTATTAACCTCTGGAAGATCCGGTATAGCAGCTCTTTTTATTGCCATTTTTTTTCTGCTTATATACCTGAGGAATATAAAAGTAATTGTGATATCATTAATTGCAGGCTTTCCCCTGGTTAAGACCATATTATATATTTATTCTTTAAACAGAACAACTAATTTGTCTAATGATTCCGGACGTCTAGACAATTATTTGAATGCCCTAAATTATTTTTATAAAAACTTCTGGTTTGGTGCCAGGTTTTTGGGTTTTAGCGAGACTTCAAAATCTATGTTGCCCCATAATTTTATTTTAGATTTTCTGGTGCAGTATGGTATCGTTTTTACCTTGCTGCTATTATTATTTGTAATTGTTGTATGGTTTAAAGGCTTAAAAAAGCAGCCAATTTTGTTTTTCCTTTTTTTATTAATGCTTGTTGGAGGAAACTTTCATGCATCATTTATAAATACACATTATATCATTATTCCACTTATTCTAATTATCGGAACACTCAATAATAATGAAAGTATATCATATCATAAATAGTTTAAGGTTTGGCGGTGCTGAAAGATTAGTAGTTGACCTTTGCGCAGAATTATCTGAAAGAGGGTCAGACGAAATACATTTGCTATTATTAGACGATATTGATACTTCTCTAAAAAAAGAAGTAGAAAGTAACGGAAAAATAAAAATTGAAGTAATTCCTTCAAAAAGCCTATATGACATTAGGATACCTTTTTTTATCAATAGAGTAGTGGCAGATGCAGATATTATTCATTTGCATTTATTTCCAACATTATATTGGGGGGTATTGTACAAGCTCTTCTTTTCCGGAAAACAGAAAGTAGTATTTACTGAACATAGTACCGAAAATAACAGAAGATCTAAGTGGTATTTAAAAAGGATAGAAAAATTTATTTACTCCAAATTAAATTCTATTATCTGTATTTCAGAATCCACAGAAAAAAATCTTATTCAGCATTTAGGATCTGAATTTAAAGCAAAGATGAAGGTCATAAATAATGGAGTCAACCTGAGTAGGTTTTATAATTCAAAAGCCTATTCCCGGACTGCGTATAATTTATCTGACGAAGATTTCTTATTAATTCAGGTAGCAAGTTTCAGAGCTGCAAAAGACCAGCCTACCCTGATCAGAGCACTAGCATTGTTACCTTCTTATGTAAAAACGATGTTCGTAGGAGATGGGCCGGAATTAGAAAACTGTAAAGAACTCGTGAAAAACAATGGATTGGAAAGTAGAGCCTTTTTTTTAGGTAATCAGGCCAATATCGCCGAACTTATCAAAATGAGCGATGTAGTAGTTGTATCATCACATTATGAAGGGTTTGGTATCGTAGCAGTAGAAGGTATGGCTTGTAATAAGCCTGTGGTTGCCTCCAATGTACCGGGTCTTTCAGAAGTCGTTTCAGAGTATGGAATATTATTTGATAGAGGAAAAGAGGAGGATTTAGCTGATATAATTAAAAAATTACACTCAAATTCATCTTTTTATAACACAACTGCCGAAAAATGTTTTTCCAGATCAACAAATTTCTCTATTGAAGAAATTGCCAAATATTATCGTGAAATATATTATACATTATGAGAAGCTTATTAATTTTTTTACTTATAGTTAATCTATCATGTGCGCAGGGGAAATTTAGTTATAAAGATGTTCCTGATGCTTATATTAAAAAAGCTGAAGTCACTTCATCTTTCAATAATTTAAAAGCAACTTCTTTTGAAGTTGTAAAACTTCTTCCCAAGAATTACAAAAAGGACGGATCAGAAGATTACACAGCATATATTCAAAAAGCAATCAATGAAAATACAACGGTTTTATTACCCAATTTTCCTGTTTTAATCAATGATAAGGGACTTCAACTCAAGGATAATTCTACTTTGTTATTTGATGATAAATCTCAATTAAATTTGAAAGCATCGAGCAACCAGGGATATGCCATGATTGATATTACAGGAAAGAAAAATGTCAGTATATATAACCCTAATATTATAGGAGACAGATCTGTTCATATGGGAAAAACAGGAGAATGGGGTATGGGAATAAATATTAAAGATGCCGTAAATGTTAAAATCTATAATCCTGTAATCAAAGACTGTTGGGGAGATGGTATCTATATAGGAGGAAATGGTTTCTCCAATAATATTTCTGTAATAGGAGGTCTTATTGATAATAACCGAAGAAACGGAATTTCTGTTATAAGCGGCGACAATATTTTGCTGCAGAATTTAGTAGTTTCAAATACGAATGGAGCTAATCCTAAAACGGGTATAGATATAGAACCTAATACTCCGGATAACAAAAAAGTAAATATTTCATTAAAATCAATTATAACATATAATAACGAGGTGAGCGGGCTTGCCTTTTATTTAGCCAGACTAAGAGGGGATAGTGACGCAAACAACGTTAATGTAGTTATTGAAAATTATAAGGATTTTTATTCCAAAAGTGGAATTTCCTATTCTAATCAGAAAAATGATTCTAAAAAGAAACTGATGGGGAATATTGTTTTTTCAGGTATTGACTTAAAATACAACAAAGTGCCTTTTAATTTCTTATATAAGAATTCATCCCTAGATAATATTAATTTGAAGGTAACTGATTTTAAATCAGATCATAAAGATAATAAAGGAATAGTAACTGATTTACAAAAATTTTCTCAACAAAAGATAAAATACAATCAATAATTGCTTTTACTTTGAAATAAATAAGGGTAATGTGTAAAATATATTTATTCTATAAATAATAATAATTTTTCCCAAAAAAGTGATAATGGAAGGGTTTTTGCTTATGTTATTATTGCTGAAAAAAAATACTTAAAAAAATTGAAATGAAAATTTTTAATATTCCTGGAAATATTAAAAATGTAATGAAATTGCTTATGAAACTTGAAAACTGAAATATTCTGTATAATAAATAAAAATTTTATTTTCTTTAATTTTAATGATGTTAAAGAAATAGTAAATTAAAATATTAATTAAATCAATCATCTAATCAAATTTATATCATGTAGAATACATGACATAAAGGTATTCAATTACCAATAAATAGCCGGCGAAGATGTGAGAATGATGCACATTTATCTCTGCCACAAAAAGCTATTAAATCTCAAAAAACACTTATACAAATAGGAGAATTAATGATTTTCCTTAATAGAATGATGCAATGTCAATTCAAAACTAAGTTCAGTTTGAAACAAGTTTTGGATTAGCAGGGATTCATAAAAATTTATGTTGTTTTTTTAAAAATCACAAATAAGAGAAATAAAAATAAATGAGTAAAAACACCAACACACAAAAGATTTATGAAAAATTTATTAATTAGTTCTAGGTTTTATAGAAATAATAATAAAAAAAATGGAAGAGTTGAAAACTAAATTGGTACGAATTACAACAGTGCCGCTTTCTTTAAAAATTCTACTGAAAGGGCAGCATCGGTTTATGTCAGAACATTTTGATGTAATAGGAGTTTCATCACCCGGTAAGGAGCTTGATGAAGTGAAAAAGGATGAAGAAATAGACGTAATAGCGATTGATATGTCTCGTAAGATTACCCCCATTAAAGATATCAAATCTTTATGGAGTACTTATCGATTTTTAAGAAAAGAGAAACCACAAATTGTTCATACCCATACTCCTAAAGCTGGTATTGTAGGTATGTTGGCAGCAAGAATGGCAGGGGTTCCCCATAGACTGCATACGGTAGCAGGATTACCATTGATGGAAGTAACAGGGGTGAAACGTCAGGTTTTAGATCTTGTTGAAAAATTAACCTATGCTTCCGCAACGCAGGTGTACCCAAACTCAAAAGGGCTGTCTGATTATATCATCAAGCACAAATATGCAGACAAATACAAGCTGAAAGTAATCGGAAATGGTTCATCAAACGGAATTGATACTTCATTTTTTTCACCCGAACAAGTTTCAGAAGATAAGAAAACGCTTCTAAAAAAAGAATTAAAAATAGAAGACACAGATTTCGTTTTTGTGTTTGTAGGACGTTTGGTGGGAGACAAAGGAATTAATGAACTGATAAAAGCATTTTCTGCTTTAAATAACCAAGAAAATCAGCAGCGTTCAAAATTATTATTGGTAGGGCCTCTGGAACAAGAGCTGGATCCTCTATATCCGGAAACATTAAATGAAATTGAAAATAACCCGGATATTGTCTCCGTAGGTTTTCAGAAAGATGTCCGTCCTTATTTTGCGATTTCTGATGCACTGGTTTTCCCTAGTTATCGTGAGGGTTTCCCGAATGTGGTGATGCAGGCTGGAGCAATGGAATTGCCAAGTATAGTTTCTGATATTAATGGATGCAACGAAATCATTGTAGAAAATCAGAATGGAGTAATTGTTCCTGTAAAAGACAGTGAAAGTCTTAGAGAAGAAATGGAGAAAATGATCTTAGACAAAGATTATTACCAGGCATTAAAAATGAATGCACGACCGATGATTGAAGATAGATTCGAGCAGTCTGTGATCTGGAATGCCATATTAAGCGAATATAAAAAACTGATTAAAGAAAGGGAGTTTCGTGCATAGAGTGTAAGTTGGGATTGATTCAATTTTTTTTGCACTTTCATGATGGGAAAACATTCGTTTAATACCATTTTGGGTTCATCATCTTAGAATTGAATAGGTAAATAAATATTTTTAAAGTAGGTATATCTGATTTTTTTTAATTTGATAATCTGTATCTTAACAAACGCCTGAAAAGAAAAGGATAGGGTTTCTTTGGAAAAACTAAAAAAAGCTATATATTTGCGCCAGTTAAAAAAAACAAACACTCTTTAATTTGTTTATAAAAGAACCTTATTTAAGATCTGCTAAACATGAAAAAGTTTTGTATATTTACTTTAAGATCCGGTAGTTCAGCTGGTTAGAATGCCGCCCTGTCACGGCGGAGGTCGCGGGTTCGAGTCCCGTCCGGATCGCAAAAAGTCTTCTAGAAATAGAAGACTTTTTTTGTTTATTCCTTTTGGAAAAATTGGGATCATCGAAAAGGAAAGAGCTTATATATTTGAATATAAATAAAAATGGCCGGAAGAAATTCCGGTCATCATTGCTTTAAAGTAATGTGTTATAATTTACCTTTTAATAATTTTTACAATAGTTTCAGAATTGTTAATTCTTACAAGATAAGCTCCGGTCAATAATGAAGTAATATCTGTTTGTTTATTGATAAATTTACCTTCTTTCATCAGCTGTCCGGACATATTATAAATCTGATAATAATAATCCTTATCATCTTTTGCTTCAATATACAGGATATCTTTTACAGGATTAGGATATAAAACAAGCTTATCATCTTTTACTTTTTCCTCGATAGCCGTTTTACTGAAAGCCGTTCTGGCCTGAAGACCTGTGTTTGGTGTTACAGGAATACCTGGCAACGGTCCTCTTGGTGTATCGCTATCTTCCTGTTTTACACATCTGCAGCTCATTGCTGCAAAAGGATCAATATCAGCATTTTTCACCATAATTCTGGAAAAATTATCAAAAGACATATAAGTAGCTCTGCCTGTCAATTCCCCATTTAAATTAGCATACCAGATTCCACCTGATAGAGAGCCAATGCTAGAATAAGGGAATGTAATTGCCGGATCAGGATACATTACGCTTCTGCCACCCTTTGTAAGACTTTTCGGATAATTTCCTACATTATATAAACTATTATTAAATACAAATCCTACCGTTTTACCATAAGTGCTGGCGAGATTACTATAAATAGTTGATCCATAGTAACCAGGTTCTGAATTACCTACAATTTGACCAGATTTTACTGCACCATTAGTATCTTTATACGCTGGAGTTTCAAAGTTTTCTTTAAAGCTCCAAGGGGTGGTTTTTATTGTAGAAGACCCACTAATAGGATGTTTATAAGTGGGACCTGTACCAGTCTCCGGTATTCTCCATCCATTCGGGCAAGGATCAAAAACAGATTTTTTATCACCTAATCCCCATCGTTCAGCATATAATCCATGATAGTTAGTATCAAACAGCCAGTCTGAAGCAAGATTATAATTAGCATAATTAGCTCCACGTGACGGATGCTTAACTGTTGGTACCATAAGCTTTAAAGGGTTTGCTGTAGAATATCCCAGAATTTTTTCTATTCTTACATCTATTTTATCATTGGCATTAATGCTGCTTTTATAAGTGTCATAATTTACCACATTCATTGAGTTATAGCTAGCCTCTGTAAAACTTGAATAGGTTACGATTCCATTATTGGTAGTACCCAGCAATATATTGTATTTAGTACCGTTTATATTATTAAATATAGGCAGAGGATCTTTTCTACCCCATTGATAGTGCAATCCTTGCGAGCGGTTAAGTTGATTAACATCATTTGCTACGCCTGGATTATAAGGACTTGGCATGACATCAACGGCTCCTAAATTCCTATCCATGATAGCTGTTTTCATGATAGTTCCTTTCTGAGTATAGTTTATATAATTATCAGTCGGGATTGGGGTATCATTTACATGGGTAAAAGAATTTACGGATGTATTGGTTACCCAAATGTGCCAACTCCAGTAAACAGGATTACTGATTGAACCATTATGTAGAGTAACTACTGCATTTCCAGACTGATTGGCGTTTATCTTCACATTGATATTGCCATCTTTGGAAGATGGATTATCCAGGGTCAATTGTGTTACCATAGCAGGATTATCTGTCCAAAGTATATTTGCTTTTAAATCATTAAAACTTGTAGTATCCAGAATTTGGGTATTACCTAAATAATTACTTTGTACAGAAAAAGCTTTACTCACCGGTATTGAAATTACCTTATCTGCTGTAGATTTTGTAATCATATAACTATTGGGATTATCTAATCCAACTTTATATGTTTCAGATTCACTAAAGAAAGTGGTTTTGAAGTCATAGTTATTTTTTACAAATAGCGGATCTTTAATACATCGGCATGCATGTGCATTATTAGTTGGATAATCATCAGATGGTTTGTAGCTGTATACACCATAAACATCCGGGTAATTAGTTTCATCAGGTTTGAAGCCATTCACTATCTGATCTGAAGATGGTATTAATCTTAATGCACTGGCTACTGAAGAATAACCGGAAACCGTAGTCATTGTTGAAGTCCACAAATAGGTTTCAAGCTGGTCTGTGAATCCTGCTTTAGTATGATATCTGGTATCTCCGCTTATTCCTCTTCCTATCCATCCGGTTCCTGGAAATATCCCGATATTGTTGCCTCCTACATTCGTCATATCAAAACCATATTGAGGATATATTTTGATACCGGCAAGATATGTTTTCAGATTAGATAATCCCGGGAAAATATTTGATCTGCCAAGATTTAAAGCTGAAAGCGGACTGTTTACTTTAGGCCCGAAAGGCGTAAAATCCATTCTTACATTTTTGGTTGATGATGCAACCAACACTGAAGGTAACCTCCATCCGTTAGGACAAGGATCAAAAGAAGATTTATTTCTGTAAGGTTGCGAAACTGTATAATCTACTGCCTGTATTCCCAGTGAATTATCAGACCATAAGTTCACTTTACTTAGTTCGTCAGTTTGTAACCCCGGTACCTGCCCAAACCAGTTGTAATAATAAGGAACCGTATTAATAGTGCCATATGTAGAAAGGGGAGAAGTGTTGGTACCATTGTCATTGACATAGATCAGACTCAGAGGATTTTTTACTGAAACTCTGATATTATCTGTTATGTTGGCTGTTGATTTATTGACAAACTTTATTAATTCATTAAAGTTTTTATAATCATTAAAAGGACTGTTGGTAAATCTTAACCTTGATATAGCGTCGTCATATACAATTTTTCCTAAGCTGCCGGTTATTTGATAGAAACTGGCATCATTATTTGTTAACGATGGAAAAGGGTCTTTTCTTCCCCACTGATATAACAATCCACCGCTTCTGTTCCATCCGGCTCCAGTTAAAGAATTCCCGATTGCACCAAGGTTCCTGTCCATCCATCCCCATTCGGAATTAGGAATAGTCTCTACAGTTCCGTCGCTTAATTGTCTTTTTACATCGTCATAGCTTTTATAGGTAGAGCCATTTGTTGGGTCATCTGTTACCCAAACGTGCCATGACCAGAAAACTTCACCATTTACCTTAAAAGCAACCAATGCATTTCCTTTTTTTACTTTATTGACAGGTACTTTTATTTTTGCATTTTCACCTGAATCTATAATATCCAAAGTATAATTTTCTTTAGATTTTATCAATCCCATATTGTCTTCCCATAAAACATCAGCTGTTACTGTTCCGGAAGGTACGTCGATACCTTTCATATAATTCCCGTTTCGCCACATTTCATAGGCTTTTTTTACAGGAATGTACAATCCGTCTACATTATTGCCATCCTTATCTTTACCTGTGAAAATATAGCTGTTGGGAGCTTTGGTCCAGTCTGCTATTGTATTGTCAGGCTGTGCTCCGGCATTGATTACAAAACAGTTGTTTGAGCAATCAGCTGAATCATATGCCGTTGAATTTCCAAAAATTCCTACGTATTTTATGAATTTTTTGATTTCAGCTTCTACTTCCGGAAGTGGTCTCATCGGTCCGTTCCAGTCAGCACGTACTTTTCTGTTTCTGATGGCTCCTATTCCATATAATGAAGCTTTAGGAGTATTGCTCAGAAAGAAATTTTCAGATCCGGGTCCTCTCTGTTTGTCATATAAAGGAGGGTAACCGAAATCATTCACTGTATTATAATTGCTTAATGCATTGACGGTGATATACTGTCCGGTAGATTTGTATACCCTGAAACCTGTTATTTCGCTTACAACAATAACTACAGGTTCTTGATCCGCAATAATGTCGGTCAGCTTCTCGTTGATGTAATTGTAAAGGTTGTAATACCTGTTAATTAAAGCATTAGGGTTTGTAAAATCCAAATATCCTCTGCCCCAGGGTTCTCCGCCCTCCTCAGGAGGTAAAAACCAGTTACTGAAGTTAATAAAGAAGCCCGAACTTGAAAACTTACCGGCAAATACATAAACAGGATCATGATAAGAAAACTCAAAAGGACTTGTGTCACTGCCCTGATAGATAAATTTCTGTGAGTTGGCAATCGTACCGAGATTGTTAGGATTTTCAATGTTGATGACAGGTGCATTGGCATTTGTGTTATCTAATGTACCGTTTGCATTGACTGATAAAACAATATCATCCAGTTTCTTCGTCAAATGCTGTGATTTTACCCTGTCTTTTACACCGGAAACAGTTCCGTTAGGATTAAATAATACCGTACCGCTTTTTTTGGGAGTGAAAAGGATTGTGTATTCATTTTCATCCAGCTCACAAGCTGTCGCAGTATAGTCTCCGAACTTGTAATGGCTCACTGCTTTATTCCATGTGATGTCTGAAAAGCTGTTGGTCTCTGAGCCTAGCTCAACTTTTAAATTGTATGTACTGTTTACAGAAGCGGGTAATTCAAATGTTGCATTAAGATTTTCATCATACTGATTGCTAGCATACAATGTTTTACACCACACACTGATCCATTCTCCCTGAGCATTCTGATATTTTACGGAAATCAGAATGTCACTGGTGGTGACAGGTTTGTGGAGCTGGCCGCTCATGACAACTGCTCCTTTTTCATTCACGTTTTGTGAAATTACAATTAAAGGATCCAGATCAAAATTGTAGGTTGTCACGGGGATGTTACTTCCCAAAATAATGGGGGCATTACGAAAATGCCAATCCGTATCACCTCTTGAAGAGGCATAAACGGATGCTGCTGAGCATAATACAGCCCAGATTGATAAGAAAGTTTTTTTTCTCATACGCATGTTTTTTAGATTAATATTTGATCCTATGAATAACTTGTATTCAAATTCTAAAGCATTTGAAGATTCCTCATTATAGATATAGAGGAAGTATAATAAAGCATATCTGCTTTAAAATTACAGTTGTATGAAAACCAAATGATTATTGCAGGTCTGTAGCGTGTGGTCTTGTAGTGGAATAGAGGCTGGTACAATAGGATTTATTGCAGCCCGGATTGGGGATAAAGATTTTTTTTTCATGTTTGTGTTTTAGGTTCTTAGTTTTTATAAAAAATAATGAATAATCAATTATACAGTTATGCAAATTTACAACCGGGGCAATCAAAAAGAAATATCATAAAATAAATATTATATTAATGAGAATTTTCTATTGGTTTTTTTGCGCTTTTTACAATGTTTTTAATAAATGTGGATGTAAAATTGTATTAATCTGTTAATAACTATTATTTTTGCAAATATACGATATTAAAAAAAACACACAATGAGTCAAAAAAATCTGACTAATAAAACTTCAGCTGAGGGTAGAGAAATATGCCCTGTCCAAAAGCTTTTAAAATCCATTTCAGGGAAATTGAAACCGGAAATACTGAATTTGGCAATTAAGTCAACTTTGCGTTTTAGTAGTTTGCTGCGTGAAATAGAAGGAGCTAATAAACAATCATTATCCATTGCATTGAGAGAATTGGAAGAAATGAATTTATTGGAGAGAGTGGTCATCAGGCAGAAGCCTTTACACGTAGAATATAATCTTACTAAAAAAGGAAAAGCATTGATTCCCATTTTTCAACAATTAGAAGGTCTCATATAAAAGTGGAACTTTAATTTGCTTTCAGATAAAATAGATATTAATTAACAAGCCGGTTCTACTCAGAACCGGCTTGTTAATTATTTGCACGAAGAATTTAAAGGATTGTTGATATAATCTTTCCCCTGAGGAGGTTGTACAAAATAAGGTGTTCCATAAGTATTTCCTGAGCGGAAAAAATCAGTGGAAATCACCTGGGCACCACTGCTGAAAGCTGCTTTAGAACGGGTGAAATCATTGGTTTTTGCTTCATAGGTTTCAATATCTGATCTGGTTCTGACTATAAAACCCTGCTTTACCAGATTCTGTATCTCTTTCTGTCTTACAATGGCGTTATCCCGTAGGATAAATCCTGCGAACGAATCATCAGGTTCACTGTTCAGGAACATGACTCTTTCTTTTAATGAACCATCTATCAGATAAGGATTGTTTTTTGAAGGTAAAGTTCCGGCACTTCCTGGAAGCAGCATAAAAATAAATTTTCCTTTGCTGTCATCCAGTTTAGGCCAGTTATTGTGGGTCACAGCTTCTTTGAGTGTATGGTATTTACCCTGAACCTCTTTAGGAGTGATGATCTTATCTTTGCCAAGGTATTTTACAATTTCTCCATCCAGATCATCATAGGCTGCTTTATCAAAAGGAAGGACTTTTGTGCTGTTTTCAAGAATTGGAAATCCTGAATCTTTTGCTTCAATCATCATAAAAACAGGAGAGTGCCCTGGATGCTGATCAGACCATGTTTTAAGAGCTGTAAGCGCATCTTTTAATGTCGGATAATGAGTTCTGAAATCGATATCTGCCATATGCAGTACTTTGAAACCCGGCTGATCCATACCTTTTGTATTGAAAGATGCCAAATCAGTGACTCTTTTGGCCTTTAATACCTCATACGTGGCAGGATGGCTGAATCTGCTGCCTTCCGGGTCATAATAGACGTCTATTTCCAAGCCTCTCAGATTGGCATTGAGCTGTTCTGTGAAGTCAGGATGATTATAATTCAATCCTTCTTTCAAGTCCATTCCGTAAGGATGGTACTCTTTAAATTTAGCTTTTTGCTCTTCAGACATCATACTGCTGTATTTCTGCATCATTCCGTTGATGATAGGAGTTACCAGATCCAGTACTTTAGGATCTGCCGGCTGGGCGTATGAATTATGAGTTCCTACAATCTGCAGTTGATTGATTCTTATATTCTGGCATTTATCCTGTGCCTGCAGCAGTGCTGTCATACAAAATGCAGCTCCATATATATACTTTTTCATATGAAAAAAAACTTTTGATTAAAAATTGAAATTGAATCCCAGCTGCCCTCGTATTCCTGAGTAAGAAATATTTTCTACACGGTCTTTTGTTCCCATATAATAGCGGTTGGGTTCATTAAAAATATTGTTCAGTTCAATAAATAGGCGGACCTTCTTTGTAAGACTGTAAGAAGTGGAAAGGTCTACCGTAAAGTTTTTATCAAAATACTGATAATGATCTGCTCCCGCAGCAGCTCTGATTTCGCTTACATAATTTCCTTTATAATTTCCGGCTAGACGGATCATCAGTTTACTGGTTTCATAGAACAGGATGGTATTGAAAATATGCTTTGCCTGATTTGGAATGGTGGTAGACATCGTTCCGGTTTGCTTGCCGTTTTCGTACACCGGCATATTCATTTTGGAAGAGATGTAGGTGTAATTTCCTTCAAAACCGATGTTTTTCAAAAATCCGGGTAGGTTTTCAAAACGTTTGGATATTCCGAATTCAAAACCGAATAGTTTGGCTCCTTCCAGATTTTTAGGAGCCGTAAAAGTATAAGTTCTTCCTGCCAGGTCTACCACAGACTGGTCTTTGTAAATAAGATTGGTGATATCTTTATAGAATACTCCGGCTGTTATCAAATCCAGCTTTCCAAAGTAGTTTTCAAACATAAGATCAAAATTATTTGAAAATGTAGGATCCAGCTTCGTATTTCCCTGAGTGATGGTGTTGGTAATATCATTGACAATAGTTCCTGGATTCAGATCGTTGAAATCCGGTCTTGCAAAAGAGCGGGTGTAGGCCAGTCGCAAGATCCGGTCACTACTGATATTCCATTTCATATTGACCATAGGAAGCACTACATTATAGGTTTTATTGTCTTTAATGTCTTCCGTTTTATTGTCTTTATCAGATATTACTTTTTTGCCCCAGAAGGTAATGTCATTATATTCATTTCTGAAACCTCCCAATACCTGAAGCTGGTCTGAAATTTTCCAGGTTCCCATCAGATATGCCGCCCATACATTTTCAGTACCTCTGTAGGAACTGGTAATATTGGAGTTGCTGTCTTTACTGCTTACCTGCATAAGTCCTAAACTGTTTTGTGTACCTGGATTGTACATCTGGTCGATCTGTGCATTGGTAATCTGATCTATAATAACAGAATTATAAGGATTACCCAGTGGATTCATGAAACCTCCTTTGTACTGAAAGGCTTCACGCTCAAGCTGATTCAGAAAAGTTACCGGAGTTCCGGGAATCCCCAATGATGATTTTGGCATCCAAACCAGTATGGAACTGTTGACGATTTTATTCTTATTGTTGTACTTGGTTCCGAATTTGATTTCAAAATTATCAGCAACTTTATATTTGATGTCAATCTGTCCTCTTAGATCTGTCTCACTGTTGTGGTTCTTGCTCAGAATAATCTGATTCAGTCTAAGTTTGTCTGCTGTGATGACCTGCTGGTTATAAGGCAGAGTATATCTTCCGGTATCGCCAATACCGTCCGGACCATCCATCGCCATATACTTTCTTCCGTCAGCAGACAGATTCCCATAGGTCATGGGTTGTATGAAATTGATCATAGGGTAGCCCCTTTGGTCTTTTTCAAGATTATCAGGAGAGTTGAATTTAAATTCGGAACGTGCTTTGGATGCGGACCAATTTACCTCCATACGCTGTCCCACCTGATGATTACCGCCCAGCTGCATAGAATACAGATCCGTAAGATAATCCGCATGACGAGCCTGAAGAAGTACATTTTTACTGTCAAAATTAAAATAGGTTTCCCTTACGGACTGACCGTCTTTGTACTGACTGTATAACGCTTTTGCATATAACTTATTCCTGCTGTCTATCTCATAATCCAATCCTAAATTGAATCCCAAAGTTCTGCGGTTTGCAAGGTAATCACGAAGCTGAAGCTGATTGATGGAGTAAGAGGCTGTTTTATCTTTCAGCCCATAGTTGTAAATATTTCTCATCTGGTCAATAGCCGTAGAACGTTCCCAGATCACTGCTGAGGTAATGAATTTCAGCTTATCTGTAATTTTATTTCCGTAAACGACTGATGTATTGTAAGAAGGGGATTTGGACATGTTGACGTATCCAGAAGCCATACTTATTGCCAAAGTCTCTTTATTGGGGGAGGTTTTCGTAATAAAATCCACATTTCCGCCAATGGCATCTCCATCAAGATCCGGTGTCAGAGCTTTGGATAAACGTACATTCTGAATAAGTTCCGAAGGAAAGATATCCATCTGAACTCCACGATTGGCATTGTCACCGCTGGCACTAGGCATTCTGTTGCCATTCAGGGTAGAAGAGGTCCATTGTATAGGTGTTCCTCGTACCGCTACAAAACGTCCTTCACCCATATCTCTTTCAATAGAAACACCCTGCATACGCTGTACGGCATCTGCGGCATTACGATCCGGCAGTTTTCCGATGGCATCGGCAGAGAGTACTTCCGTAATCGTGTTGGAGTTTTTCTTCATCGTAATTGCCCTGGCCTGTGATGCTTTATACACACTGGTAACCACTACCTCCTGAAGGTTGTTTTCTTTAAACTTAGCTCCGAATTTAATTAAACCAAGATCTACTTCCTTTTTATCCGTAATGGTGAAAGGAATATAAACATTATCATATCCTTTATATTCTACAACAAGCTTATAACTGCCATCATAAACATTATTAAGAACAAAAGAACCGTCAGTATCAGAAGTTACCTTCTGTCCGCTGTCCTCAATATAAACAAGGGCATTGGGAAGGTTCCCCTGACTGTCTACTACAGTTCCGTGAACGGTGGTTTGAGCAAAGGCCAAAGGCCCAAGAAGAAAAAATGCTGCTTTTGTTAAAAAAAGTCTTTCTCGTGACATCCTTATAAAGTTTGGTGCAAAGATGTCAGCTCATTCAAAAGTTTTGGTTCATTTAAATTTTATGCAACTGCTTCTCTCGAGTTCGAGGCGAACTGTATTGTAAATCAATAAGTTACTAATGTTAAATAATTGTAACTAATGGACAAGCTGAGAAGGAAGACAATCAAATTCTTTTTTAAAATATTTATAAAAAGTAGATTTGGATTTAAAACCACATTGAAACGCAAGATCTGTAACACTTGCTGAAGGATCTTCTGATAAGATCTGTTTAAAATGCTGTATACGGCTTCTGTTAGTATATTCGTGGAAATTGGAATGAAGATGCTTATTAAAAGTGATGCTTAAATCCGCCTTGTTTATTTTCAGATGACTCGAGAGCTGGTCTAAAGTAAATTCCTCGTCAAGATAATCATGACTCTCCTGATAGAAAGAGGTAATGGCATTTTGCACAGCTTCAAAATCTATTTTTGAAAGATCTTTATACTGATAGGTTTCTTTGGGAATGGAAAATTGTGATGTATTCTGCTGTTCCTGCAGTTTGTGCTGGTACGTTAAAATATAAACATACAAAATCCATCCGAATTGAAAAAGAAACAGGAGGCTGTAGATCTTCTGATAGATCAGAGTATCCCAACCCAATTGATAGACCGTCCAGAAAATCAATACTCCGAGTAATACGTAACAAACCAGATATCGAAAATTACCGGCAACAGGATGGGTAATATTTTTGCGGTATCTTGTCAGTAAATAAATACATAAAACAAGGCAGGCAATCCAGTAATGGCTGTAGTAAACGAAGTAGGATTTATAAGATCTGATAGCCATATCTGCCCAGGAAAGATCAAGTATTTTTGCAGAAAGGGCAATGGCATGATGAATAACAACCAACGTTAGCGGAACAATCAGGTATTTAAGCTTATCTCTCCATTTTGCATGAATTAAATGAGTAGTGATATAAAGAAAAATGAGCCCTTTAAAAACACGGAGACTTCCCGGAATTTCATACAGAACAGATTCATAACCGAATTTTTGAATGATGAAATACTCATATCCCATATCCAGTGTGACCACTCCGATATACAATAGCAGCATATTCAATACAGATTCCCTGTTTTTGATGAGAGACATAAGCAGAGTAAGGGTGATAAGTGCCTGTAGTACAACTACCATAATGATATATAACATGATAACTGATATTTTGCCAAAATTATAGATAATATGGGCATGGTATCTTTAACAAATTATTAAATATCAATTTAGAAAAACAGACAATAATTAAGATATAAATTCTGAAAGGTATTTTTTTTCGGTTTTATATATTGAGCGGATATTGTTATTTTAGTTGGTAAGCATAATTCGGATGTTAAAAAGAAAATTATAATGGTGAGGAGATATTCTGTTCCTGATGATGGAATGGGCGTTTACAGAATGTTTGATGTTTATCTTTATAATCCTCAAAGCAAACGTTTTGAAAAGCTTAAAGAACCGGATTATTCCCGTTCCAGCTGTTCGTGTCTCTGTAATGTAACTGTAGAAAAAGATAAGAACTTTTAAAAACAGGATGCAGAGGTGGTGCAAGATGGCATTAGGATGTATACCGTTTCGGTAAAACGGAACATTAGAATGGATTGCCACGAAATTACAGACAGAAGAATAATCTTCTTTTAAATATGTGAAAATTCCTTTGAATTCAGTAAACTTAAGAAATTTATCAGCTATAACTCCTCATTTGCAGTGATAAACTCTCCGTTTTTTTACGGTATTTTTAATAATGTCTTTTGTGATTCAATTTTAGGTCTGATATTTGTACTGGGTAGCCAAACTAAATGGCCGATTTATTTATGAAAAACATATCTGTGAAAAAATCCTTTCTTTATGCTTGTTTATGCGCAGTTTTCCTTGTTTCCTGTAAAAAAGAAATAGATAAAATAAGCGATACTTTTAAAGATACCGTGTCTGCTTCGGAGAGCCCGGAGGTAGAAAAGGATTCTATAAAGAAAGATTCTGTTCCTGTGGTAAAAAAAGAATCTGTTCCTCCTGTAATGCAGGAAAATGGTTTTTATAATGCTTTTGTTCTTCCAAAGGATAAAAAGATGCGTGATTCTATCTATGCGGAATACAGTAAGAAATACAGTGTAGAAGAGCGTACTGCTATTTTAGCTTTAAACAGGCTGGACTCTAAAAGTAAATGGAATGCCGATACACTGGTAGTTCCGGCGAAAATAGATACAACTTTGATGTCTTATTCACCATTTCCAATGCAGCTAGACGTATTAAGCGGGGTGAAAAAGTTCGTTATCTTCTCCTATCCTATACAGGCTTTTGCGGTATATTCCAATGGAAGTCTTGTGAAATGGGGACCTACAAGTATGGGTAAAAAAGCCGCTCAGACAACAAGAGGACTTACTTTTGCCAACTGGAAAAAAGAGCTGGCCATTTCTACGGTGAGCAGTGAATGGAAACTTCCTTATAACTTCAATATTCACAATATTGGAGGAATCGGATGGCATGAATATACACTTCCGGGGTATCCAGCTTCACACTCTTGTCTACGATTGCTGAGAAAAGATGCGAAATGGCTGTATTCCTATGCAGATACCTGGATTCTGAATCCCGGTGGTGCTACTACCAAAGCTAAAGGTACAGCTGTAATGGTATTCGGAGATTATAAGTGGGGTGGTAGAAAACCATGGCGAAAGCTTCTGGATGATCCTAATGCCAATAATATATCTGTTGAGGAACTGACTAAGCTTCTTGAACCGGATGTTCCAAGAATGCTTAAAGAACAAAGCAACAGGGAAAAAGTGGTGGATTCTATCAAAGCGGCAAAAGCAGCTGCTACCCCTATTCAGAATGAAAAACCTGTAGAACCTCAATCTAATTAATTTTCTTTTCAAACTGCAGAGTAGATTCCTCAGCAAACCGTCTCAATTTAAGCATTTCTTCTTTCCCTTTATGTTGCCCAAATCTTGCAGCAATATAAGTAAGGAGAATAAAAAATAACATGATAAAAGAAGCGCTCAGTGCCCAAGGGTATTCAGCGCTTTTTATTTGCTTTTCTACGTAATACATTGTGAAGAAAGTCATCCAGAGAATAGAAAAAGAAAAATAAAGAAACATGAAAAATGTCCATACCGCAGAACTGGGGCCAAATACTCCACGTATTGCCGTATGTTCATCTTCCATTTCTACCCGTAAAGCAAGGCAGGGTTTCCAGTAGTTGTCATCTTTTGTTTTTATCCAAATGGTAGCAACTTCTTTATTGATATTGCCTGAAAACTCATCTTTATGCTCGTCCATATATTTTTTCAGATTGTCAGCGTACTCTTCTTTAGTGAGATGAGTAAACATTTTAAATCTTGGCCGGGTTCTTATTCTGTCTAAGGTGCTTTCTTCAGTATTCATATTTTTATTCTTGATAAGGAATGGGATCTTCCAGTGCGAAACTCAATGTCAGTTTTTGATTTTTCCTTTGAATTACCATGGTGATATTTCTTCCTTCATTAGATTTCATAAGCTCTACAATTTTTTCCAGAGTCATCTCTGAGGTTTGCTCTCCGTTTATACTTAGAATTCTGTCATCCTTTTGCAATCCTGCTTCATAAGCGGGAGAATCTTTTCTTACCCCTGCAATAGAAAATATAGGTTTTAAACTGAACTTATACTGGAAAGCGTCTTTATAAACCTCAGTTGCTACCATCATAGATTTTTGGGTCTCTATTTTTAACTTGTCTTCCTGCCATTCCAGGCCATCCTGTTTGAAATCCAGGCCGCTCATATTAAAATGAAAAGGATCATCAAAATATTTATTTTTTCTCAGATACAGTTTTTGGTTAGGATAATCAAAAATTACGGTAAACCTCCGCATAATTTCGCTTCCCACAGAACCTTTCCTGCTTTCTACCAATTTGACATGCTGGATAGAAAATTCATCCGGCATAGCAGTAAGAGGCTTTTCAAATTTAAAACTTCCAAGATAAAAATTATGAATCCGGCTTCTTTTACCATAGATATCTCCATTGAATCCGCGTCCAAGAAAATCATCAATATTCGGTCTGTTGTAAACGAAGTTTTTAATCAGGGTAGGGAAGAGCCAGATAGCATCACTGTTGCCAAGGTCGATCAGCAGTTTTGAATCTTTCTTTTCATTTGTCATTTCTACACCGGCATACAGATAAGGTTTATCCTTCTCAATAGTTATTGGGAATTCTTCAAACCTTCTGATTTTCTTTTTTAAAAGATCAGCGTTTTCATAAACAGTTATTTTCTTTGAAGCATAATCGATGTAAATAAGGTGATCTTTAAAAAAATGATATCCGATAACTCCATTTACAGGAATTCCTACGTGAGGTGAAATATTAAATTCTTCATCAATAATGATGTAAATAGCCATGGAAGTATTGACAATTTCATTTCCTATTTTACCTAAATTGCGTTCAGATTTTAAACCGTCAATACTTAAACTGCCTCCAAGACCGGAAAACTTTACTTTTTCAACATTGCTCAGTTTCAGTTCTTTATTTTCCAGACTGAAAAGAATAGTCTCCGAAACCCCCGTATCCAGCAAAAAGGTAAGCTCTGCACCATTAACATTGATAGGAATGAAGATAAGATTGTTGATAAACTGAAAAGGAATCACCGCTTTTTTCGTATTAATCAACTCAAAAGAGTTCTGGGCATTTACAAAAATGCTTAGAAATAATCCCAGTAAAAGCAATTTAAATTTCATTTACTGAATTTACTGAAATTATCTATATGATAATAAAAAAACATTCCAGAGACTGAAATGTTTATATAAACTACAATGAAGTAAGGTTTTTTGTTGAATTTATTTCAAATTGGGGTCTGGTTATTTGGAAAAGAATTCCATCAGATCCATATAATTCTTCTGATTGACACCGTGTCCGCTCATATATTCTCTGAACGTGAAATAACAGCTGAGATCATACAGAAGGTCAGCCGCTTTTCTTCCCCATTCAAGTGGAATCACAGCATCATCAGTACCATGTGAAATGAAGAAACGAAGTCCTTCCAGTTTCTTTTTATCTTTTACAATACCGTCCAGAATTTTATCTTCAGGATAACTGCTTAGACAGGCAACATAATTGAAAAGGTCAGGATGTTTTAAAGCCAAAGCATAGCACAAAATTCCTCCCTGGCTGAAACCGCACAGATGAGCTTTACTTTCTGTAAGTCCATAATGGTTGATGATTTTGAGCATACTTTCCAATACAGCATTTAAAGACTCCTTTGCCTGAGGGACATCAATAAAGTTTTCGGGATCGTTGAAATTAATATCATACCAGGAATATCCTTCAAATTGAGTATCGCGCGGAGCTCTGAAACTTACAATAATCCAGTCATTGGGAAGCGTTTCCCTAAAGCTGAAAAGATCCTGTTCGTTACTGCCATAGCCATGAAGCATAAAAAGAATAGGGGTATTGGAAGTAATATTTTCCGGCTCCCTTACTAGATAATCTAAATTCATACAGCAAAGATAATTAAATTACATTCAGAATCTTAACTTTTATTATTCATACAATGAACTTTGGCTGGGTGATGCTTTATGTGTAAGGATTGGTTCTTTGAAGTGTATTTTTGGACTTTAGAGGTGAGTTTTTCTTTTTGTTGATTTGATATTATTTGGAAATCTTTATTGGAAAATTTTCATAAAAATTATTTTTATATTAATAAAAAACTTATATTTGAAACATTAAAAAATCTATTTGGAGAAATGAAGCAATTTTACAATTCAAAAAGTTTACTTAGACTTTCTTTTTTATTCGTTTTATTATTTTCTGTAATTACCGTTGTTAATTCTTGTAAAAAAGATGACGATGAAGAATTTACGGATCATGTAGTTCAATTCGAAGTGAAAACTACTACAGGAGGAAACATTATAAGTGTTGTAACACAGGTGGGCACGGCTCAGAACACTATATACAATACTCCGCAGTCACCGGTAACTTCACCATGGACAAGTGGGGAATTCTTTGTGAACTCCAGCCAGGCACAGTTGAATCTTGATGCTAACGCGTCAATGCCGGATGATAATTCTGAATTAACGATCAATCTTTACATAGATGGAGAAGTTGCCAGAACTGTTAAGAAGAAAGGGAAAGGAGTATTAGTTGCATCTATAGATTACAGTTTCCTAGAACCATAAAATATTGCAATATATATACAAAAAACCGCTCTAAGAGCGGTTTTTTTGTTTTTCAATCAATTGTTGCTGTACCGCAAGATTGATAAGTTCTGTTGAATTCTTTGCATGAAATTTCTGAAGCAGATTCTTACGGTGGGTATCTACAGTAAGCGGGCTTAAGAAGAGCTCTTCAGCAATCACATGACTTGTTTTTCCCTGCGCTACCATCTGCAGGATCTGTTTTTCCCTTTTGGTAAGCCGTGGTGTAGGCAGATCATACTGAGAAGGGCGGCTGATGATCTGTTTTGTCTCATTGCAGAAAACAATATCTCCGGAAAGAGCACCTTTGATGCATATTACAAGTTCATCAATAGAAGTATTCTTGAGAAGATAACCGCTTGCCCCGTTTTGTATAGACTGCATAATGATGCTCCGTTCAGAGCGGTTACTGAACATAATTACTGAGGTATTCGGAGAGATTTTCTTTATTTCTCTGCAGAGTTCCGTTCCATTGGCATCAGGTAGAGTAATATCAAGGAGGATGATATCCACCATCTGCGACCGGATAAAACTGATCGTTTCTGTACCGGAAGTAAAACTTCCCGCTACGTTAAAAATAGGCTGACTGTGCAGCATCATTCTTAGACCTTCGATGACAATAGGATGATCATCTACGATGATGATATTTATTTTCTCATTCTCCATGGATGTTGAGTTCTATATTAATAGCTGTTCCCTGATCATCGGAATGTATTTCCATGTTCCCTTTCAGGTAGCTGACCCGGTTTTTCAGATTACGAAGCCCCATACTTTTGGTAGTGTTCTCTATATTTTGATCAAAACCTTTTCCATTGTCTTCAATCGTGATCAGAAAATTTTCACCCGATTGCGAGCATTGAAGCAAGATGCTGCTGGCTTCTGCATGTTTTATGGCATTGGCCAATAATTCCTGTACAATTCTGTAAATATTAAGCTGAATATTTAAAGGCAATGTGTTACTAATATCAATAGCCTGAAAATCAATTTCGAGGTTTTTTCTGCTGTAGAATTCACACAAATCATGTATGGCCGTTTCCAAACCAAAATTAAGCAATGATTCAGGCATTAAATTTCTTGCCACATGGCGGAGCTCACTTACCGAGTTGTCCAGCTGGCCTAAGATTTTATAAAATTCCTGATCCTTTTCAGGATGCAGATGATTGGAAGACCATGTAGAAAAATTGATTTTAACTCCCGCAAGCATTCCGCCCAGACCATCATGAAGATCCCTTGCAATACGTTCTCTTTCTCTTTCTTCACCATCAAGAATAGCTTTGGTAAGAGATAATTCTTCCTTTTGTTTAATGTCCTCTATTTTCTGCTCGTTTATTTTCTTATTTTTTCTGAAAATGATAAAAAGAAAGGCCAGAAGACATAATGCTAACAGTAAAATAAGACCCATTCCCCATAAATAAGAGTTCTTTTTGTTTACTTCCAGATCCTTTTGATTTTTTTCAGCATTTAAAGTTGCTATTTTTCTCTCTTTTTCAGCGGTATTGAATTTAGATTCGAGTTTGTTGATTTCAAGCTTTACATTCTCTGTGTTTAGACTGTCATTAAGTTTAGAATATTTCTGCTCCCATAGGAGAGCTTCTTTAGTATTTCCTGTTTCTTCATTAAGTAAAGAAAGCTGCTTATAAAAAGTCTTCCTGTTGTTAAGATCAATGGCTAAGGACTTTTCTGTTAAAACATCCTCCAGGGTAGTCTTGGCTTCCTGATATCTTTTAAGTTTCTTTAAAATATCATACTTGTTGAAATAAAACATCTGAGCCAGAAGATTCTGATTGAATTTTTTTGCATAAAAAATCCCTTTTTCTATAACTGGAAGTGCTTCTTCATTTTTTTGGCGGGTAATATAGAAAAGTGTTTTACTGTAATAATAAAATGCATTGGATGAAGATTCCGGATAAGGACGGATGAGTTTTTCTGCTTTATGTAAAAACTTTTCAGCTTCATCTCCTTTGGCCTGATAGCAGAAATTATTGGCAGAATTGAGGTAAGTGAAAAATAACTCAGCGGACTCCGGATATTGTTTTTCAAGGATTTTCAATGCTTTATTATTATAATCTTCTGCCTTTTTAAACTGGGCATTATAAGTAAGGATCACTGCAAGCTGAGTGTATAAGAAACCTAAATTTCTGCTGTTTTCATATTTTTTAACCAGCGGAATACTTTTTTCAAGAATAATCTTTACCAGCGGAATGTAACCCTCTTTGTCCTTTTGGGTAACTCCATAGCTGTACCAGGCCAGTGCCTGAAAAAAATCGGATTCTTCATTTTTAAATTTAGATAAAGATTTAATAGCCTGCTGATAAGAAATGCCCGCTTTCCTTTTGTTTCTGTCCAGGTTATATTGTCCTTCATAATAGTAATATTTTGCTGAAAAGAAAGGGTTTCTTTGGGCCTGAATCTTTCCATTTTCAAGATATTTTTTACTCAAAACAGAATCACTGTTTCTATAATAATTCGATAAAAGAAAAAATGCCGTTGCTTTTGAGGTATCGGGAAGTCTGCTTTTTGTAATATGTTGCAAGCTGTCTATATAAGATTTCTCATTAAGCGGAATGATTTGCTGTGATTGTAGCTTAAAAAATAAAAATAGGCTTAATAGGGCAAGTAATCTCTTCATTATGGATCAATTCTGTAAAATATTTCTTTAAATGCTCAATTTAATTAAAAATTTTATGATAAAAAATACCTGAATTTAGGTAGAAAAAATTACTGATTTTTCAGGATTGATAGACATGGGTGATGCTCATAGCTTTGCAAACATCAAACAAAGAATCATAGAATATTCAATATAGTAATTAAAATTTAAACAAAAAGATTATGAAAAAAATGAGAATGAACCAGCTGTTAAGAGGTGCATTTGTGGCAGTAATGGCAGTAATGCTTATTGGATTTACAGCTTCATGCAGTAACGATGATGATGACAACAATGTGAATGGAGCAGGAAAAAGTCATAAAGTGGTTTTTAAAGCAATTGCTTCTTCGGGAAGTAATATTGATGTGGCGGTTTACGGAATTGACGGTAACCCTACCACAGCATCAAGTCTTAGCGGAACAACCTGGAGCAGTCCGGAAGTAACCTCAGAGCCAGGAGCATACAATGCCAACGTTGCTGTAAATGCAATTGGACCCGATGCTTCTTCTACGCTGAAGGTTCAGATCTGGGTAGACGGAGAGCTAAAAAAAGAAGGAACTTCCAGCGGACAGTATTTATCAGCTTCTGCAAGCTATACATTTTAATATCAAATTTTAGGACATAAAACAGGCGCTGAGATGAATCTCAGCGCCTGTTTTTTTATGGTATTTAAGATTAGGCTACTTTTACAATAAAGTAGCTTTTCTTACCTTTTTGAAGCAATAGAAACTTACCATCAATAAGGTCTGTTTCATTGGCTGTAAAAGTATCATTTACCTTTTGTTTGTTGACAGAGATTGCATTTCCTTTGATCTCTCTTTGCGCTTCACTCTTAGATTTTAAGAAACCAGATTTTTCAGAAAGAAGATCTACAATATTCACCCCTAAAACATCAGCTTTTGCAATTTCTTTCTGAGGAACCCCATCAAAAACTTCAAGAAATATTTCCTCATCAAGGCTTACCAGATCTTCAGCAGTAGAACGTCCGAAAAGAATTTCGGAAGCTTTCAGTGCCTTTTCATATTCTTCTCTTCCATGTACCCAAACTGTTACCTCTTCAGCAAGTTTCTTTTGCAGTTTTCTTTCGTGTGCAGCTGTTTTATGCTCTTCAATCAAAGCGTCAATTTCTTCTTTTCCAAGGAAAGTGTAAAACCTGATGAATCTTTCAGCATCATCATCAGTAGCATTCAGCCAGAACTGGTAAAATTTGTAAGGAGATGTTTTCTTTTTATCAAGCCAATAGTTTTCTCCGCTTTCAGACTTCCCGAATTTAGAACCGTCAGCTTTTGTTATCAAAGGAACCGTTAATGCAAAGGCTTCACCCTGAGCTTTTCTACGGATCAATTCTGTTCCTGTAGTGATATTTCCCCACTGGTCAGAACCTCCCATCTGTAATTTTACATTGTTGTTTTGGTATAAGTGAAGGAAATCATATCCCTGAATTAACTGGTAGGTGAACTCTGTAAAACTCATTCCATCAACACCTGCATCTCCGGAAAGTCTTTTCTTTACTGAATCTTTCGCCATCATATAGTTGACTGTGATGTTTTTCCCTACATTTTTAGCAAAATCAAGGAAAGAAATATTTTTCATCCAGTCATAGTTATTCACCAATTCAGCTTTATTGGGCTCATTTCCATCAAAATTCAAGAATTTTGAAAGCTGATTCTTTAAACAGTCAACATAGTGTAAAAGAGTTTCTTCATCCAGAAGATTTCTTTCAGCCGATTTCCCGGAAGGGTCTCCAATCATTCCTGTAGCACCTCCTACCAAAGCAATCGGCTTGTGGCCATGCTGTTGGAAGTGAGCTAAAATTTTTATCTGGATAAGGCTTCCGATATGTAAAGAATCGGCAGTAGGATCAAAACCAATATATGCAGTAGTTACCTCTTTATTCAGTTGTTCATCGGTTCCTGGCATCATATCGGCAAACAGACCACGCCATTTCAGTTCTTCTATAAAGGAATTCATTGATTGTTAACTTTAAAATTTTAAGAAGCAAAGATAGTAAATTCAGAAGGAAGAGAAAAAGCAGAAACCGCAAATAAGCAAATTCGTGGAAACCTAAAAATGCTTTGATAATAACTTTGCAAGCAGAAGCAGGTTCATTGTTTTCCCTTTTGCAATTGTGCCCCAAATACTCTATATTTGTTATTAATGAATGACGAACAGCTATTCCTGCTCATACAGAAGGCCAAGGATAAAGATCAGAAGGCCCAGACTAAACTCATCAATGTTTTTTGGGTGGATGTTTTCTCTTTTGTAATGAAAAAGGTAAGAGATGAAAATGATGCCGATGAAATCACCGTAAATGTTTTTTCAAAAGTATTATCTAAACTCGATATGTTTGATCCTCATTTTCAGTTTAAAACCTGGATTCTTACCATTGCCCAGAATACTGTTATCGATTTCTGGAGAAAAAAGAACCGGGAAAACGAAGATGCTGTTGAAAATCTTGATGAAGTTAAAAATCAATATGCAAAGTCTCCGGAAGAACTTTTGATTTCGGAAGAAGAGCAGAAGAAAATTATCAAAACCATAGAATCTCTGGATGCCAACTATCAGGATATTATCAAGTTGAGGTTTTTTGAAGAAAAAAGCATTAAAGAAATTGCCGAAGAACTGGGAATTTCTGTCGCCAATACCAAAGTAAGGGTAATGCGTGCTAAAAAAGTCTTAGCAGAACTGTTAAAGAATAATGAGTTCGATGATAATTAAGCTCAATACATGTTATTCAATAGAAATGGGGAAGTCTCAAAACTGGCTTCAGCCAAAATTTAAAATCTTATTTTAAAAATAAACCTCTTCTTTTGTTTTCGGAAGAATAATTTTTCTTTGTTTTTCCTGATTTCTGTTTTGAAGATTGATCTTCAGTCCTTTATGAATATAGATTTCCTTTAAAGACTTACCATATTCAGCCGTATTCTCTACCTCTTTTGTATAGTGCAATTGCCCTGTTGAAAGGTTGAAATCTATATCTTTCCAATAATCTCCCGGCCTTCCGGAGGTGGTGGATGTACCTATTAATTCAAAATGTCCGTTCTGAAATCTATATTTGTCTGTGACATCCCACTTCCAGCTGCTTCCGCCATTTTGAGAAATGATCAGAATTCCTTTTTCTATTTTAGTTTCTCTATAAGGATCACCCATCATCCCTCCGCCGTTGCTTTCCATAACAGCGTTTCTTGATTTTTCAAGAATTGTCCATGCTCCGCCAGTTTTTTTCAAAATCTGAATTTCACGGATGTTTCCCATATCTGTTGTATCCTTTGTATTGTAAATAATTACTTTTTCAGGAATTTTATCACCATCAAGATCTCCATCTACCGTTTCAATGACTGTAGAACCTACTGGCTGAAATTGTTTTTGAGCAAGACAGAATGTTCCGGCTGCCATACATAAAAGAAAGACTATTTTTCTCATAAAGAATTTTGAAAACTTAAATGTACAATGAAATTTTGAATTATCAGTTTCATCAATATTTCCGGTTGATGGTTTCCATTAAAAATTCCTTAACTTTGAACTTCAATTTTAGAAATGGAAAATTCAGTTCAAGACACTACCGTTCAAAAACCAAAATGGATCCGCGTAAAACTTCCTACCGGAAAGAATTACAGAGAGCTGAGAACTTTGGTTGATAAATATAAATTAAATACAATCTGCCAAAGCGGAAGCTGCCCGAATATGGGAGAATGCTGGGGTGAAGGTACAGCTACTTTTATGATTTTAGGAAATATCTGTACAAGAAGCTGTGGATTCTGTGGCGTAAAAACAGGAAAACCCCTTGATGTAAATTGGGATGAACCTGAAAAAGTAGCAAGATCAATCAAATTAATGAAGATCAAACATGCCGTTCTTACTTCTGTAGACCGTGATGATCTGAAAGATATGGGATCTATTCTTTGGGGAGAAACAGTGAATGCTGTAAGAAGAATCTCTCCGGGAACTACGATGGAAACTCTTATCCCTGATTTTCAGGGTATCACAAAACATCTTGACAGGCTGGTAGAAGTAGCTCCGGAAGTGATTTCTCACAACATGGAAACTGTAAAACGTCTGACCAGAGAAGTGAGAATCCAGGCAAAATATGAAAGAAGCCTTGAGGTATTAAGATATTTGAAAGAAGCCGGGCAAAGAAGAACCAAAACAGGAGTAATGCTTGGATTAGGTGAAACTAAAGATGAGGTTTTCCAGACGATTGAGGATATCAGAAACGCGAATGTAGATGTTATTACTCTTGGACAATATCTGCAGCCAACTAAAAAACATCTTCCTGTAAAAAAATTCATCACTCCTGAAGAATTTGATGAGTTCGGAGATTTTGCAAGAAGCTTAGGTTTCAGACATGTTGAAAGTTCTCCTCTTGTAAGAAGCTCTTACCACGCAGAAAAACATATTCATTAATATACAGACCGTTCAGAAATGAACGGTTTTTGTTTTTAGAAGATTGAAGGTAGCAGGTTATAGGGATTAGGGAATGAAAGACTCCATTTGTAATAACGATTTCCGTCATTCCCCTCCTTCAGAGAGGTGGCGAAAATTCAAAGAATTTTTGATGGTGTGGCTTACAATGCAACACTCACATGTGTATCAATAGTAGAGGTTGTCTCAAAACTAAACGTCATTGACTACGTCGAATCTTTGATTTCTGACGAAGGAAGAATCTTATTTATTACAAGCCGTTTCCTTTGTGATCACTCCAATCCGCCCATTGATTTCAATCGGTTTAAAATGTTTCTTCTTAAATTCAGAAGGCGTTTCTCCCGTATGCTGTTTGAATAGTTTATTAAAATAAGAAAGACTTTCAAATCCTACCTGAAAACAAACTTCAGTCACAGAATAATCTTTCAACAGGAATATTTTAGCCTGATTGATCCTGTAATTGTTGACAAAATCTGTAAAAGTCATATTCGTCTGCTTTTTAAAATATCGACAGAAAGCAGGAGTACTCAAACTCACAACTTTGGCCACTTCATTTACATTGGGCTTCCTGTCGTAATTTTCGTGGATATAGTCGTAGATGGTTCCCATTCTGATTTTATCATTCAAAAACCATTTGATTCTGGTATCTTCTTTATTGAGTTCCTTCACTTCTGATGAATCTGCGAGAATTTGTAAAATTTCAATTAATCCAACTAATGATTCAAAGGAGCTTTTGTCTTTAATAATCTGTAGCTTTTCAACCACAATATTTTTAGTGTCCCCGGAAAATGATAATCCAAGATATGAACGTTCTAAAAGTGCTTTAATATTTTCAAACTCAGGAACAGGAAGAATAATATCCTGAAGGAAGCTTTCCCGCAATTGCAGCACCAGCTGTTTACATTCAGTCTGAATACCGTAATCGAAATTAAGATGGGGAACATTAGAGCCAATCAATAGAAGGTCACTGTCTGTAAAGCCTGAAATATTTTTTCCCACGTGTCGGATTCCGTTCACCGCTTCTACGTATACCAGCTCTATTTCCGGATGATAATGCCAGAAAAAACAGTTTTTCAGAGAAGGGGCAAATAGTTTGAATGATTTCCCTTTTTCAAATTCAATAATTTCCTTCTGGATTTTCATCTTGTTCTCATTTGATTGTTTCTGAATATAAAATTAAATAAAAAGGTTAATATGGAGCAAATTTTTATCATTCAAAGAGGTGTGAAATTCAAACTTTCTTTCGATTTTTGCACTTTCAAAATGAAGACGCGCAGATATTTTTAATTTGAAAGAAATTAATTCAGAAAAAAGATTTAGATACAATGAAGATTGATAAAAGAATAATACCACTGGCTATAGGTGGTTTGGGAATAGGAACTACGGAATTTACCGTAATGGGACTGTTGCCGGATATTGCAAAAACATTACAGATCACGATCCCGCAGGCCGGACATTTAATTTCTGCTTATGCTATGGGAGTAGTTATTGGAGCTCCGATTCTGATCGGGTATTCAGTAAAATTTCCTCCGAAGAAAGTTCTGATAGCTTTTATGATCCTTTTTACAATATTTAATGGACTTTCTGCTATCGCTCCCGATTATAACAGTATGCTGATTATCCGTTTTCTGTCTGGGCTTCCTCATGGAGCATTCTTCGGAGTAGGAACAGTAGTAGCTTCAAAAATGGCCGGTAAAGGAAAAGAAGCATTTTATATATCGATGATGTTTACGGGGCTCACGGTCGCCAACCTGGCTATGGTTCCCCTGGTCACCTACATTGGGCATACATTCCACTGGAGACTGTACTTTGCTATCGTAGCTGCCATTGGTCTTTTTGCCATATTATTTCTGAAACTGTGGCTTCCGGCGATGGAATCCAACCAAAATACACACTTCATGGAAGAGCTGAAGTTCCTTAAGAATAAGCAGTCGTGGCTGGTCCTTGCCATTACAGCGATAGGGTTTGGAGGTCTTTTTACATGGTTAAGCTATATTACACCGTTGATGACTGTTGTTGCCGGAATCAAAAGCAGTCAGATGGCTTATGTGATGGTTCTTGCCGGAGCCGGAATGGTAGTTGGAAATCTGGTGGGAGGTATTGTTTCAGATAAATTAGGACCTGAAAAAACCTGCGCTCTCCTCATTTTTCTGATGATGATCTCTCTGGGAGGAGTTTTCCTGCTTGCTGAACATCAGAATATTGCTCTTATACTGACCTTTATGTGTGGTGCTTTGTCTATGTCTATTGCATCACCTATCAATATTATGATGATGAAAGCCGCTCCAAAAAGCGAAATGATGGCTGCTGCTTTTATGCAGGCTGGTTTTAATATTGCCAATGCAATGGGAGCTTTCCTGGGTGGAATTCCTCTGGAATACGGTTACGCATTCAACTATCCATCGCTGGTAGGAGTAGGGATGACTTTTATAGGATTGGTGATAAGTATAAGGTATATGTATCTGTATGGCTCAGCAACTCAAAATGAAGAGGAAACTGTTACAGAATGTGTTTCGTGTGATAAATAAAAATGTAATGATATTATTGAATATAAAAAAAGCCTGTTTCCATAAGAAACAGGCTTTTTTGTATAAAATGAGTTTATGCCTCCACTTCATCTCCGTTTTTGCACCAGTAGAGGGCATTGTATAAATTTTCCTTGGGGAAAGATTTAAACTCTCCCGGCATCAGAACACTGAAAATACTGGTAAAATTACGTATACCTTCTTTGTCAGTAACAATGGCTGACCGATTCCAGTTGGTAAGATTTTTCAATCCTAACAGCAAATCTTCAAGCCATGCTCCCATGGTAAAATTATCCAGATCGGTATCCAAATACAATAAATAATTCAGTTCACCGAATTGCTCTACCTTCTCTTTTACACGCGGAATAACCAGTCTTTCAAAATCCTCTTTCGTTACTTCTCCCGTTGCATTGAATGCTGCAACATTTTCCGGGGCTTCTGGAATAATTGTTATCATAATAAATATTTTATGGTGGTTTGAGTTTAGAAGAACTACAATAATTAAACCATAATTTAATGAAAAATTGTTAAAAAAGGTATAAATATTGTTACTTTTAATATAAAATATTAATATGGATCTCAAATCAAATGAACCTTTCTGGCTTTTGAAAAATGGGTTAATAGCATCTTATCCGTCTTTAAAATCAAATGAAAAATGTGATGTTCTTGTTGTGGGAGGCGGTATTACCGGAAGCGTGATTGCCCATCAAATGATAGAAGACGGGTATGATACAATCCTTATTGATAAAAGAGAGCTTTGTAATGGAAGCACTTCTGCTACGACTTCAATGCTGCAGTACGAAATAGATGTTCCACTCTATGAATTAATAGAAAAAATAGGTGAGAAAGGCGCTGTCCTAAGTTATAAAGCCTGCAGTGATGCGATTGATTCAATAGAAAAACTTACAAAAATGATCAAGTCGAAAGCAGGCTTCAAACGAAAAAAATCATTGTATTTTGCTTCAAAAAAGAAAGATTCGGAATGGCTGAAGAAAGAATATAAAGCCAGAAAACAAAACGGATGTAAAGTACAGTGGCTGGAAGAAGAACATATTCTGGAAAAATTTGAATTTCAGAATACCTACGGTGGAATCTTATCAGAACAGGGAGCAAGTATTGACGCTTTTCAGTTCGCCCATGAGTTGTTTATGCATAATACGAAAAAAGGACTGAAGATATTTGATAAGACTGAAATGGTAAAAGTGGAGGAGCATAAAGGTTTTAATCTGGTTACCGTAAACAGCGGATATAAGATCAAAGCAAAAAAGATCATTTACTGCATTGGTTATGAAAGTAAAAATCTGCTGAAAGAAAACTTTGTTAATCTGAAAAGTACCTATGCGATCGTTTCTGAAATAGACAAAGACAAGTTTAAAAATATCAGCAGTACATTGGTCTGGAATACCGATGAGCCTTATCTCTATATGCGGACTACTGATGATGGAAGAATTCTTATCGGAGGAGGGGACGAGGATTTTTATGGGGCTGAAAAACGGGACGCGCTCCTTAATAAAAAAGAAAAAGAGATCCTTAAAAAGCTAAAGAAAATAAAACCTGATTATCATTTTTATACAGATTTCACATGGGCCGGAACTTTCGGTGAAACGAAGGATGGTTTACCTTATATCAGCGAACATGAAAAGTTTAAAAACTCTTATTTCGTATTAGGCTTCGGAGGAAATGGGATTACTTTTTCAGTAACAGGGATGGAGATGGCTTCTCTATTTATGAAGAACAAAAAACATCCACTGTCAAGGTATTTTAAATTTGGGAGATAAATTTATGTTTCATTTTAAGCCTCAGGTTCTACGGATATCCAGTACACAAAAGCTTATTTAGATTCCTACGGAATGAGGCTATCCGGATAAACAATTATTCCAATTGTGTCATTCCGTAGGAATTCTGCTTAAATTATTTGAAAAAAATAATAATAAAGATCTCCAACAAATATTCCAATTGAAGATGCTCAATTCACCTCCTCCGGAAGGGGGCAAAAATTCAGAGAATTTTTGACAGGGTGGTTTATAAAATAAATTGAATAAAACTAAAAAAGCGGGTTTACCCCGCTTTAATACTACAAACTATACCCATTCTTTTTCGCAAGTTCAAGAATAGAACTCTCAATTGCTTTTCCAAGATCGTCAGAATCATCAGTCCCACGTTTCTTCATTTCTCCGTCAATATAGGTCTGACGTTTTTTGGAAAGGTCTTCAATTTCTTTCTGAATTTTATCACGAGCGGCAGATTTTTCCGTGATCATTTTTTGAATTTCTTCCTTGCTTTTTCCTTTCAGCTCGGCAGGAAGTTCACTTTCTTTTACATTGGCAATAAATCCGGCATCCTTTTCCGCTTTATCTACCAGATCCCAGTGATCATTTTTGTATGCATTCTTTTTAGATTTGGCAACGGCTCTTTCCACTAAGTTGGATGCTGATTGTGATTCTGCGTTTTTATCCTGCGTGATCTGCTTTAGTCTGTATTCTGAACCGTGATTTCCATAATAGATATACGTATCATTCAGTTTTGCATTATATTCGGAAATTCTGATATCATAAGGCGTTTCAATATAGATTACTTTTCTGTCACTGTCTATATTGAAATACTTTCCACCTCCCAATGATGCTCCGTTTTGCCAAAACGTCTGGATTCCTTCTTCCCGGCTTCCGCAGAAAATGGTATTGGTATAAATATTTTTATCCTTTGCTTTTGAAACAACATCTTTATAATTTATTTTTCCCTGATCAAATGCTTCATTCCCGGCAATATAAATCAGTTTCATACTTTTATCATTGCTGTCCCAGTTCAGGTTAACAGAAGCATCACGAATAACAGCACCGCAATATTCACTGCCGCCATTGGTTCTTAAGGCAAATAGTTTTTCGGAAATAAGATCAAGATCCTGAGTAAGAGGAGCAACCTGGCGGATGTAATTTTCATCACGGATTCCGTCGTTTCCATATTCATACAGGGCAATTTCAATCTGGGGAGCTTTTCCGTTGTATTTTAAAGTTGTTAATGTATTCACAATATTCCAGAGCCTGGATTTTGCCTGATCAATCAGCCCGTCCATACTATTGGAAGTATCCAGTAAAAGAGCGACCTGAATTTTATTGTCCTTTAGGGTTGAGCTGGCCGGAACTACTGCTGTTTTTTGTACTGGTAAATGACTGTCAACATTACTTTGTGTAGAGCGGCTGTCCGGAATATTACCGTGGCTTAAAAAAGCTGTACCCGCTGCAAGTGCTAAGATTTTTAAAGTTGTCATATTATTATTTTTTATAAGTTGTCTGCTGTAATTGGGTAATAGAAATTCAGAGGTTATTATTTTTAATTCCTAAAGTAAAATTATCCCTATTTATGACTGTAAATCGGGAAACTTGGTGAATCAGTAGTTTGACTTGGTGAACTTGGCAACAGATAAAAAAAGACAGCTCTAGAGGAACTGTCTTTTTTTTTTATCTGTTATTTTAAAGAATTTCGTATCGTGTTTTTATGCTGTATTTCAGCTTGATGTTTTCAATGTTATCAAAAGAATAATCTACCGGAGCATCAGCCATTTCCATCTGGATATTGCTTACTCTTCCTTTATAAGCTGCCGGCATGATCATATCGCTGGTGTAGTCTTCTATTTCTACAATTTCAATGGCATTTCCTGTCTTTTTACCCATGCTTTCCAGTAAATAATCTGCCTTTTCTTTTGCGGCTTTCAAAGCATTGATCTTAACTGCTTTTCTGAAATCTGCAATTTTAGTACTCTTTACCTCTGCAATGTTCAGGCTGCTTACCCATTTTTGATTCAGATCTTCAAAAATTTTGCTCAGACTTGATTTTGTGCTGGCTTTAAACTGATAGTTTTTAGAAAACTTAGCTGTTTTGGAATAAATATTCTGGTACATTGACTTGAACTTGATGTCTTCGTTCTTTACTCCTGCATTTTTTAAAGTTTCAAATAACTTCTTCTCATTATCCGCCAGATCATTTTTGTTATCTGCTTTTATTCCGATGCTGAAGATTATTTCATCCGGTTCTACTTCCATTTCGGCAACGCCCGTTACTTCAATTGCGTTTTTCTTTACTTCCTGAGCGTTTATAAAGCTTCCAAGAGTTAAAATTCCGATTAATAAAAAATGTTTCAATTTCATAATTTCCTGTTTTTTTAATTTTAAATTCTGATGTAAAATTACGACGATCAGAAGCCCAAAACAGGGAGACTTGGTGAAATGGAGCTTTCACTTGGTGAGTCTTTACAAAAAGAATAAAAGTGTCCTTTTGAACCATTAAGATGCTTTAAGTTATTTATATGACGGTGAGTATTCATTTTAACACACCTCAAACTGAGTCTTATGCTCACAGGATCAATGACTAAACTTGGTGAAAGAGATGCTTCACTTGGTGAATAGTTTTTGAGCAGACTATATATATGTATATCTTTGTTTTATGAAAATGCTTAAACTCTTTACTGTCTTTTTACTGGTGCTTTTGGGAAATACAATTTATTCCCAAACCACTAATAACAGCAGTGCCGCTGTGGAAGAAGTGCAGGTAGAAACGAAGAAGCTGAAAAAAGCAATGGATAAGAGAAATGAGCCTGCCCAGGCAGATTCTTATTATAATATCGGTGAAACATTTTTTAATGGAGGGAACTTCCCTAAAAGTGAAGAGTATTATACAAAAGCCAAAAAACTGTATGAAAAACTCAATGACAAACCCAATATTGAAAAAGCAACCCGAAGATTAGCCCAGTCACAGGAAAAACAGAATAAAATAACGCCTGCCATCAGCAATTACAGTATGGCAGCACAAGTGAGTTATAGCGAAAAAAGTAAAGCAGTGAATTCTAATGATGCTGCAAGACTTTCTTCTCCTACCCCCGAACTGAAAGCAGAAGCAATTCAGAATAATATCAATCTGACTAAAAAAGAAAATGAACAGGGAGATCTTGCGGAAAGCTATAGCCAGCTGGCTGATGTCAATCTGAAACAGAAAGATGTTTCCAGTGCCGAAGAAAATCTGAATACAGCTTATAAAATCTCTAAAAAAGAAGCTCCGCAGCAAGCTTTGGCCATCAATCAAAAACTTGCAGATCTCTACGTTGAAAACAAAAACTTTGAGAAAGCTATTGAAGCCAAAAAGAAGGTGCTGAAAGAAGACTTTGTAAAAGAAAATTCTCAGGAAAAAGTTAACCAGATCCAGGAGCTTGCAGATATTTATATTAAGAAAAATGATCCGAAAGAAGCAGTGGATCTGTTGAAAAATGCCTACGGAATTGCTTTGGACAAAGGGCATACATTAGAAGCGCAGAAAAGCGTAAAAAAGCTGGACAGTTTGTATGCTATTTCAGGTAATATTGATGCCTCCGTTCAATTGTACAGAGATTTTTTGGGAAAACTACCGAATCTTGTTTCCAAAGACAGAAGTCTTGTTGATAATAAAATTCTGGAAGATACAGAGCAGAGAATTTCACAGCTGGAAAAAGAAAGAGAGCTGAAAGACGAGCTTATCAGAAAGAAAAATGTCTTTAATTACAGCCTGATCGGAGTTTTAATTTTGCTGACCGGATTAGTTATCTTTATTTTCAGAACCCTGAAAAAGGTTCAGACGAAGAATAAAAAGATTGCACTTCAGTCGCTGCGCAGAGAGATGAATCCGCATTTTATTTTTAACAGTTTAAATAGTGTCAACCATTTTATAGCAACCAATAATGAACTGGAGGCCAACCAGTATCTGACAAAATTCTCTAAGCTGATGCGTGGCGTGATGGAGAACTCTACAGAAGATTTTATTCCTTTCCAGCAGGAGCTTGACCTTCTCCAAAATTATCTTGCCCTTGAAAAAACGCGTTTTGCTGATAAATTTGATTACGAGATTGCTGTAGATGAAGCACTTAATATGCAGAATCTGCAGATTCCGGGAATGCTGATACAGCCGTTTCTGGAAAATGCAATATGGCACGGACTCCGCTACAGAACAGAAAAAGGATTTTTAAAATTGAACTTTGAAAAAAATGAATCGCATCTGAAGATTCTTATCGAAGACAACGGAATAGGAATTGAAGAAAGTAAAAAGCAGAAAACCCAGCATCAGAAGACCAGAGAGGGAAGAGGAATGAAGAATACTGTGGAAAGAATTCAGCTTCTCAACGATTTGTATAAAAAAGATATTACCTGCTCTGTAAAAGATAAGGAAAATAATAGTGGCGTTTTGGTGACAATTCAAATCAATCTGAGCTAAGCTGAGTTCAATGGAAATGAAAGAAAATATAGCTCAGGAAGTTGTATGATTAGATTGTAAGATTGATTAAATATTCCTAATTTGCACTTGTAACCTATTGCCTGCTATTAATATCTGACGTAATGAAAATAAAAGCTGTAATTGTAGATGATGAACTCATAGCAAGAGAAGTTTTACGAAGCTATCTTACCAAATACTGCCCGCAGGTGGAAATCTTGGGTGAAGCTGAAAATATTAAAGAAGCCGTACCATTGATTACTGAAAAGCAGCCTCAATTGGTTTTTCTCGATGTAGAAATGCCTTTTGGAAATGCTTTTGACGTTCTGGAAGCTACCAAAGATTTCTCCTATGAAACCATTTTCATTACTGCATTTTCACAATACTCTTTGCAGGCATTAAACAAATCGGCAAGTTATTATATTTTAAAACCCATTGATATTCAGGAGCTGATTCTTGCGGTCAATAAAGTGTTGGAAAGCCTTGAGAAAAAAGAAGAGCTCAACCGGAATAAGATTCTGCTTGAAAATCTGAAATTAAAACCTGAAAAGCAGCAGTTGATTCTTCCAACCCTGCAGGGATTTGATGTTGTAAAGACTGAAGATATTGTGAGGCTTCAGGCTGATGGAAACTTTACGCAAGTCTATCTTACCAACGGTTCCAAGAAAATGGTGTGCCGGTTTTTAAAACATTTCGATGACCTGTTGGAAAACCCGTTTGTGAGAGTTCACCGTTCCCATATCATTAATACAGGTTTTGTAAAATCCTACCATAAAAGCGGAACCGTAATGTTGTCTGACGATACTGAAATTGAAGTTTCAGGAAGTTTTAAAGATAATTTCCTGAAAGTATTTTCATAGAATTCATTATTCCTTAAAAGATTTAAGGCATTATTTTTGAAGTTTTTATAAGAACCACACAAAAATATTCCCATCATGAAAACCATTCATAAAATTATACTTCCCGTTTCGTTAGGAGCATTGGGGCTTATTGTTTTCAATTCCTATTCTGTAAGAATTCCCAGAGGAGCATTTGCGGTAAAGAATTTTGATCTTAAAAAATATCTTGGCAGATGGTATGAGATAGCCCGTTTTGATTACAGGTTCGAAAAAAACATGGATAATGTTACCGCAGAATATACGGAGAATCCGGATGGAACAGTTCAGGTCAGAAATAAAGGTTATGACTACGTTAAAAAAGTATGGAATGAATCTATTGGTGAAGCAAAATTTGTAAAAGATACCACGGAAGCCCGGCTGAAAGTTTCATTTTTTAAACCAATCTGGGCTGGTTACAACGTTATAGATATTGATGAAGACTATCAATATGCTCTGGTGGCAGGAAGCAGTTTAAAATATTTATGGATTCTTTCTCGCACGCCGAACATTCCTGAAAGCATCCGCCAGCGTTTCATTCAGAAAGCAAAAAAAATCGGTTATAATACCGATGAACTGATCTGGGTGAAGCATAATCAATAAAAAGTAAAAGAGCAAAATCGTAGAAAAATTGATGATTTTCAGTGATTTTGCTCTCCTTCTCTTTAGTTTTTAATATACTCTTTCCATTCTTCAAAACGGTGGTCAATAACCTGTTTCATCAGATCATAGTTTTCGTAGGTGTCTTCGATGTGGTAGAATGTTTCATATTCATAGTCATTTTCCTCTGCTTTAGCATCAAAAATATTCACATAATCATCAGCAAACGAGCTGTATCTGTTTCCGAAATCGGTATCATCTGCGTAATAATCCTTTGCAAAAAGATTTCCCAGCTCATTCAGGTCATATTCTGAAAATTTTCCATCGCAGGAATCCATGATGAATTCTGCACCAGTAATTTCTCTGCGTTTTAATTTCTCAATTTTCTCTTCACTATCTTCTTTCAGTTCATCAGAAATCAGATCATTGTGAATGCACCAGTTCAGGAACATTCCTGTATGTGTTGCTCCGTTTTTATGAGGAAGCCCTTCAGGAAAATCACCACCATAATGCCATGAAGCATCATCATATTTAGACATAATTCTTATTGTTGTTTTAAATAAATTTCGTCAAAAATAGAAAAAATCAATTTATATTGCCGCTGCCACATAATTTTCCGTCATTTGCATAGAATTTTTTTCAACAAAAAAGCATATGGAAAAAGCTGTTCTGATTACCATTGGTGATGAAATCCTTTCGGGAAACACGGTAGATACCAATTCTAATTTTATTGCTGCTGAACTTAAAAACATAGGAATAAAAGTTACTCAGATTCTTACAATCTCAGACGAAATTGAAACCATTAAAGAAGCATTGAATGTTGCTTTTGAAGCAGGTGACTTAGTCATTACAACGGGGGGACTTGGGCCAACCAGAGATGACAAAACCAAAAAGGCACTGGCAGAGTATTTTAATGATGAAATTGCTTTGGATGAGGTAACATTCAATCATCTTAAAGGATATATGGAGAGAAGAGGAAGAGCAGATATTCTCGAAAGAAACAGAGAGCAGGCTTTTGTACCTACCAAATCCATCGTTTTTCAGAACCATTACGGAACGGCACCCTGTATGATGATGGAGCAGGACGGAAAGTTGTGCTATAGCCTTCCGGGAGTTCCTTACGAGGTGAAACCGCTTATTAAAGATCAGATTATTCCCTATTTACAGCAAAGATTCAGCCTTCATTATATCCATACAAGAATTGTTTCTGTGGTGGGAATTCCTGAGAGTATCCTTGCAGACATCATTGAAGATTGGGAACTGGCACTTCCGGAAAATACTGCACTGTCTTATCTTCCGGTGGGAACCCGTGTAAAGCTTCGTCTGACGGCTTCCGGTGAGAATGAAGAATTGCTGAAACAAAGAACAGAAGAAGAAATCCAGAAACTGCTTCCTCTGGTAGAAGGCCATGTAATTGCAGTATCTGAAGATAAAATTGAAAATATTCTTGCAGAAATGCTTACAGAAAGGAGCTTGACGATTTCAACTGCAGAGAGTTGTACCGGAGGTGAGCTGGCAAAAATGATCACTTCAGTTTCCGGCAGCTCAAAATATTTCCTTGGCGGAGTGGTGGCTTATGCTACAGAAAAAAAGATTAAAATTTTAAATGTTTCTAAAGAAACCGTAGATCATTTTACTGTGGTAAGTGAAGAGGTTGCTCAGGAAATGGCGAAAGGCTGTCAGGAATTATTTGAAACCCATATATCTCTTTCTACAACAGGCGTGGCTGGCCCGGGAAAAGGAGAAGACGGTAAAGATATAGGGACGGTTTACTATACCATAAGAATTAATGACAAAGCGGTAACGTCCAAATTATACATGCCGCATCTGGAAAGAGTAGATTTCATGGATTTCGTTTCCCAAAAGGTGATTCAGGATCTTGTAAGCCTTCTTATAAACAGTTAGATACATTTCTGTTTTTTAATTTTTTTTTAATTAATTTTAGTAGAGTTTTTCACACTTTTTGAGAGTCATTCAATAAATTTCAAAATCGTGGAAAATTCCAAACAGATTTTTCAGACCAACAGTAAGAAACGCTGGAAAAGTGTACAATGGGGAAGCCGTATTTTTATCTTTGTAGGAATACTGCTTTTGCTTGCTTTGGGGCTGATGATGACCCTGGACAGAAGTCCTAAAATTCCTTTTAAAGAAGATTATAAAGCTGTAATTACTGCTAATAAACCGTATCTTCAGGAGAACAAAATTTCCAAAGAATATAAAGGCTTCAGAAGCTTTATCTCGGAAAAGACAATCCATACCAACCTCGATAAAATTCAGAAGGCGAGAGCAGAAAGATATAAAAATCAGAACAGAAACTGGGCTCAGTTTCCAGGGGGAATCCGGTCTGCATTTTATGTGGCATGGGATCCTCAGTCTCTGATGTCTCTGAAACGAAATATCAGACACGTTAATCTGGTTTTCCCGGAATGGTTTTTCCTTGATCCCAAAACAGGTGATCTGAAAACCAATGTAGATCCGGAAGGATACAAAGTGATCAAAAGAACAGGAGTTGCCGCAATGCCAATGTTGAGTAACAACTCTGATCAGGAATTTCATTCAGAAGGATTAGTGAAAGTACTCAATGATCCTCAGAAAAGAACACATCTGATCCAAAAAATTACCCAGCAGTGTAAAAAATATCATTTCAAAGGAATTAATATTGACTTTGAGGACATGAACCTGAATTCTGATGAAAACCTGATTGCCTTTATGAAAGAACTTTCAGAAACTTTCAAAAAGAACCAGCTGCTGGTAACGATGGATATCATGACGGATAATGATGATTACAACATCCCCAGATTGAATCCTTATGTAGATTACTTCGTGCTGATGGCTTATGACGAATATTCTGCAGGAAGTGATGCCGGTCCGGTTTCTTCTCAAAAATGGATAGAAGAACAGACAGGAAAAATCGTAAAACAAACCTCTCCGCAAAAAATTATACTTGGCTTGGGAGCTTATGGATACGATTGGAGCTCCAATAAAGATGATAACACCTCTGTTACCTACATGCAGGCGATTACGAAAGCCAGTGCCAGCAAAGCCGTAATTGATTTTAATGACAATACTTTTAATTTAAATTATTCCTATACAGATTCTAAAAACCTCACTCATACCGTATTTTTCAATGATGCGGCTTCCATTTTCAATACAATGCGTTTTTCCTCAGAATATCCATTGGCGGGAACTGCACTCTGGAGACTGGGGAGTGAAGACAGCAGAGTCTGGAATTTCTATGATAAAGACCTTACGTTTGGCGGTCTTTCCAAACTGAACTTGAAAACCCTTGAAAATGTAAAAGGGCAGACGATGGTAGACTACATCGGAGACGGAGAAGTGCTGGATGTTCTGAATACACCTCATGATGGAAAAATAGCACTGGAAATTGATCCGAAAGAAAAAATAATCACAGATGAAAATTATATTACCTATCCAAGTTCTTACGAAGTAAAAAAATACGGAAGTGCTCCACAAAAAGAACTGGTGCTTACTTTTGATGACGGTCCGGACGAAACATATACTCCACAGATACTGGATGTGCTGTCTAAATACCATGTTCCGGCAGCTTTCTTTTTAGTAGGATTAAATGCAGAAAAGAATCTTCCGCTTGTTAAACGCATTTACCGTGAAGGACATGAGATCGGAAACCATACCTTCACCCATGAAAATGTAGCGAAAGTAAGTCCAGAAAGAGCCCTGCTGGAACTGAAACTGACAAGATTACTGATAGAATGCGTGACAGGGCACAGCACGATTCTGTTCAGAGCTCCATATAACGCAGACTCTGAGCCTACCACTTCGGAAGAGATTATCCCGGTAGCATTGGCAAGACAGCAAAATTATCTGGATATAGGGGAAAACATTGACCCTGAGGACTGGCAGCCGGGAATAAAAGCAGATGAAATTGTAAAACGTGTGATGGCCGGGCTCAAACTGCAGAGAGGGAATATCATCCTTCTTCATGATGCGGGCGGAGATACCAGAGAAGAAACAGTGAAAGCTTTAAAAATCCTGATCCCTACGCTTCAGAAACAGGGCTATCATTTTACAAATCTGACCAGTATTCTGCATAAAACCAGAAGCGAGCTGATGCCTGAGGTTCCGAAAACAAAGTCGTATTACATTATGCAGCTTAACCTTGTACTGGCCACCGTTATTTATGGAATAAGCCATTTTCTGGTTGCATTATTTACCATTTTTATCGTGTTAGGATTAATCAGACTGTTGTTGATGGCGTACTGGGCTTTTAAAGAAAGAAAAAAAGAAAAAAAACTGGGAGGATTTCCGGTTCTGGAATCCTATCCGAAAGTTTCCATTATTGTGCCTGCTTATAATGAAGAAGTGAATATTGTTTCTTCACTGCAGAATCTGTTGAAGCAGACCTATCCGAATTTTAACATCATTATGGTAGATGACGGAAGTAAGGATTCTACTTATGAAAAAGCATTGGAAGCATTCCCGGATCATCCGAAACTGAAAATTTTCACCAAAAGAAACGGTGGGAAAGCCACAGCTTTAAACTTCGGAATCTCAGAAACTGAAGCAGAATATGTAGTATGTATTGATGCTGATACCAAACTGCAGCAGGATGCTGTAAAATACCTGATTGCAAGATTTTTGAACTCAAATCCGGAAGAAAAAATTGCAGCCGTAGCAGGAAATGTGAAAGTAGGGAACAGAGTAAACTGGCTCACCAGATGGCAGGCTATAGAATATACAACAAGTCAGAATTTTGACAGACTGGCATACGCGAATATCAATGCGATTACTGTCATTCCGGGCGCTATCGGGGCATTCAAAAGATCTGTGATCATGGAAACCGGAGGCTATTCATCTGATACTTTAGCAGAAGATTGTGACATAACCGTGAAGATTTTAAAAGCAGGATATACGGTTGCCAATGAAAACAGAGCTGTTGCAGTTACTGAAGCTCCGGAAACTGCAAGCCAGTTTTTAAAACAGCGTTTCCGCTGGACATACGGGATTATGCAGATGTTCTGGAAACAGAGACAGACTTTCCTTAACCCCAAATATAAAGGATTGGGACTTTGGGCAATGCCGAATATTTTATTATTCCAATATATCATACCATTTCTCTCGCCATTGGCGGACGTGATTATGTTCTTTGGAATTCTATCCGGAAACGGAGATAAGATATTTACTTATTACCTGATTTTTCTTCTGGTGGACGCTTCCTTAGCTTTAGTGGCATTCATCATGCAGCGCGAAAAATTAATCAACCTGTTGTATATTATTCCGCAGAGATTCGGGTATAGATGGCTGATGTATATTGTATTGTTTAAAAGTTTAAGAAAAGCATTGAAAGGCGAAATGCAGTCCTGGGGATTTCTGAAAAGAACAGGGAATGTAAAAGAGATAGCAACTTCTTAAGAAGTTGGGGAACTGGGAGGAGGAAACTGAGAGTTATGAAAATCATATAATAACTTCCAGCTTCATTCTTCCAGCTTTTATAAATTCTTATCATGCTATGACGTTATTTGTTTAAATTTGTTTCCTTGAAAAGTAACAAATAAGAAATAAATCATACATATTCTAAAAATTGTTATCATAATGAAAAAAATAACGCTTTCTTTGTTTTTAATAGCAGGGATCTGCACTCAGACTACAATGAGCGCACAAGCTAAAGCTGCTAAAGTAGCAGTGAACAACACAGACAAAGGCTTAGACCTTAGCTTGATGGACACTTCAGTGCGTCCTCAGGATGATTTTTACAACTATGTGAGTGGAACTTGGATGAAAACTGCCAAAATTCCATCTGATAAACCAACTTGGGGAAGCTTCAACAAACTGGCTGAGGACACGGATAACAATTCCATGACAATCCTGAACTCTCTTTTGAAAGATAAATTTGCTGACGGAAGTGAAGGTAAAAAAATCCAGGATCTGTATGCTACTTACATGAACATGGAGAAGAGAAATGCTGATGGAATTAAACCTATTCAGGAAAACCTAAATAAAATTGATGCCATTAAAAACATGGCTGATCTTCAGAGCTATCTTACTTCTGTAACTAAAGAAGGTGAAAACGTTTTTTACGGTTGGGGAGTTGATGCAGATCTTAAAGATTCTAAGATGAATGCCGTTTACTTAGGAAACGCTTCTCTAGGTTTAGGAAGAGATTACTATCAGAAAGTAAACGAGAAAAATACAGAAGCTATTGCTGAATATCAGAAATATGTAGCTTCAATGCTAAAAGAATTAGGATACAAAAATGCTGATGAAGCAGCAAAAGGTATCGTTAACTTTGAAAAAAGTATTGCACAGACTTACCTTACAAACGAGCAGAGCCGTGATAACACGCTTCAGTACAATCCTAAGACGATGGCTGAACTTTCTGCACTGGTAAAAAATGTTGATCTTCCAGGTTACCTTAAAAAAGTAGGTGTAAATTCTGACAAAGTAATTATCAGTGAATTAGGATTCTATAAGAACTTTGATAAATTAATCAATGCTCAGAGCCTTCCTGTAATCAAAGATTATCTGAAGTTCCACATGATTCATGGAAGCGCTTCTTACTTAAGTGAAAATTTAGGAAACATGAAATTTGCCTTCTATGGTAAATATCTTAGAGGACAGCAGGAACAAAGAGCTCTTAATAAAAGAGGTTTTGAGCTGATCAACAGTACTTTGGGAGAAGCTTTCGGAAAATTATATGTTGAGAAATATTTCCCTGCTGAAGCAAAAGCTCAGATGGTAGAATTGATCGACTATTTAAAGAAAAGTTTCGCAGTTCATATCAATAACTTAGCCTGGATGTCTTCAACGACTAAGGAAAAAGCAATGCAGAAACTGAATAAGTTCACTGTAAAAGTTGCTTATCCTGACAAATGGAAAGACTATTCAAAGTTAAATATCCTTTCTGAAGCAAATGGTGGAAACCTTTACAAAAACCTTCAGAACATTGGAGAATGGCAGTATAACAAAGACTTAGCTAAAATTGGTAAGCCAGTAGATAAAACAGAATGGGGAATGACTCCACAGACTGTAAATGCATATTACAACCCGGTAAACAACGAGATTGTATTCCCTGCAGCAATCCTTCAGCCGCCATTCTTCAACCCTAAAGCTGATGCAGCTGTAAACTTTGGAGGTATTGGTGCTGTTATCGGTCACGAAATGAGCCACGGATTTGATGATTCAGGAGCACAGTTCGACGCAGACGGTAACCTGGTAGACTGGTGGACTCCGGAAGATAAAGCGAACTTTGAAAAAGCAACAAAAGCTCTTGCTTCTCAATATGACAAATATGAGCCTGTAAAAGGTACTTTTGTAAACGGTACTTTCACAAACGGTGAAAATATCGCTGACTTAGGTGGAGTAAACATCGCTTATGACGCTCTTCAGATGTATTTAAAAGACAAAGGAAACCCAGGGAAAATCAGTGGATTTTCTCAGGATCAGAGATTCTTCTTAAGCTGGGCTACAGTTTGGAGAACATTGTCAAGCGAGAAATATATGGTGAATCAGGTGAAAACAGACCCGCACTCTCCTGGATATTTCAGAAGTTTTGGTCCGCTAATCAACGTTGATGCCTTCTACAAAGCATTCGATGTGAAAAAAGGAGACAAATTATATAAAACTCCGGAAGACAGAATCAAAATCTGGTAAAAATAACAACCGCTCAGCAATGGGCGGTTTTGTTTTTTTAGGTAGCAGGTGGCAGATGTTAGGTAGTAGGTGACAGGAGCTAGGAATTAGGAGATCAGCAGACTTCTATTCGTAATAACGGCTTCCATCATTCCCCTCCCTCGGAGGGGTGGTAAAAATTCAAAGAATTTTTGACGGGGTAGTTCTAAACTAACATTAAACCCTGAATTATCAATTATCATTCATTACATATCACTAAAGTTTGTATATTTGATAAGTTTGTGTAAAATCAAAAATTATCTTTAATGAAAAAGCTAAATATTGGAATACTTGCTCTTTCGGGTATTGTATTTCTTAATTCGTGTGGTGCAGCTAAGACTGCAGGGACAGACAATAAAACTGAAGCTACAGCAAAAGTGGCTGAACCGGTAAAAGAAGAAGCAAAAGAGGAGGGGATTAATTTATCATATATGGATACCAGTGTCCGTCCACAGGATGACTTTTTTAGCTATGTGAATGGGAATTGGGTAAAGACTACTCAGATTCCTTCCGATAAAGCCAATTGGGGTTCTTTCAATGCGTTGAGAGAAAATGTGGATGATGCTTCATTAGATATTTTAAACAAAATTCTTACAGAATCATATCCAGCCGGATCTGAAGGGCAGAAAATCCAGAATTTGTATGCCTCTTTTATGGATACCAACAAGAGGAATGCAGAAGGCCTGGCGCCTATCAAAGCTGATCTTGCCAAAGTAGATGCTATTAAAAGTCTTGGTGACCTTCAGAAATACCTTTTGGATGCTACAAGATTAGGTGATAACTCTTTCTACGGATGGAGAGTGGGTGCTGATATGAAGAATTCCAATATGAATGCAGTGTATCTTGGTGGTCCTGATCTGGGATTGGGAAGAGATTATTATCAGAAAGTAAACGAAGCCAATACTAAAACACTGGCAGAATACCAGACTTACGTTGGAAAACTATTCGGAGTTTTAGGATATAAAAATACTACTCAGGCTGCACAGAATGTGGTAGACTTTGAAAAGCAGCTTGCTAACTACTTATTAACGCTTGAGCAGAACAGAGATGCCAATTTAAGATACAATCCTAAAAATGTATCTGAATTATCAGGGCTTGTTAAGAATGTAGACTTTGCAAAATATCTGAAAGATGCAGGCGTAAATACAGACAGAGTAATCATCGGAGAACTGAAATACTACCAGAATATGGATCAGTTCATTACACAGAAAAATCTTCCTTTGCTGAAAGACTATCTTAAATACCATATCATCAATGGAAATGCGAGCAATCTGGATGACAGCTTAGAGCAGATCAGATTTGATTTCTATGCTAAATATTTACAGGGCCAGAAAGAGCAGCGTCCGATGAACAAAAGAGGGCTTACCCTTGTGAATGGTGTTCTTGGAGAAGCTTTCGGGAAACTGTATGTAGACAAATATTTTACTCCGGAAGCTAAAAAGCAGATGGAGACCTATATTGATTACCTTTTAAAATCATTCAAAACGCACATCGCCAATATAGACTGGATGTCTCCTGAAACTAAAGTAAAAGCTCAGGAAAAACTATCCAAGTTTACCGTGAAAATCGCTTATCCTGATAAATGGAAAGATTATACCCAATTGAAAGTAGACTCCCCAAAAGAAGGTGCCACACTATATTCTAACCTTCAGAATGTAGCTGCATGGCAGTATCAGAGAAGTTTAGATAAAGTAGGAAAACCTGTTGACAAAACAGAATGGGGAATGTCTCCACAAACTGTGAATGCATACTACAGCGGATCAAACAACGAAATTGTGTTCCCTGCAGCTATTCTTCAGCCGCCTTTCTATAACCCTAAAGCTGATGCCGCAGTAAACTTCGGAGGTATTGGAGCCGTTATCGGTCACGAAATTTCTCACGGATTTGATGACAGTGGTTCCCGTTTCGATGGAGATGGTAACCTTAATAACTGGTGGAGTGATGCAGACCGTAAAAACTTTGATGCAAAAGTGGGTCAGCTGGCAGCTCAGTACAGTGCTTACGAACCTGTAAAAGGAAGCTTCGTAAACGGTAAATTTACAAGTGGTGAAAACATCGGTGACTTAGGTGGAGTAGCTGTTGCTTACGACGCCCTTCAAATGTATTTAAAAGATAAAGGAAACCCCGGTAAGATCAGCGGATTCACTCAGGATCAGAGATTTTTTATGAGCTGGGCTACTGTTTGGAGAACAAAAGCTACCGATCAGTACATGATCAATCAGGTGAAAACAGACCCGCACTCTCCGGGAATGTTCAGAGCTTTTGGGCCACTGGTAAACCAGGATTCATTCATCAAAGCATTTGATATCAAACCGGGAGATAAACTATATAAAGCTCCTCAGGACAGAATAAAAATCTGGTAATTTTACCTGAAAATTGTTAGAAAAGAAAGAATCCGCCTCAATGTGAGACGGATTCTCTTTTTTAATATTCTTTCTTATAATTCCGGAGCACAAATTTTATTCCGGTTTCTATAATGTCTCCCATTGTTGTGCAATACTTGAAATTTACATCATAAGTAAGTTTTTGTAAAGCTGTTTTTAGTTCTGTAACATTGGCTTCCGGTGCAATATTATCTTTTTTCATAATAGAAATAAGTTCATCGAATCTGTTTTGGCTGCTCGTCACTCTTTTTACGATTTGTGAACGTACTTCTTTACGGTATTGCTCTATAGAGCTGGGTTTCAGTTTTTCCAGTACCATATTCACCATTTGACTGTTTTCTTTGAAATACTGTGGAAGATAGACTTTCAGATTTCCCTCATAAGACTGCTGGTCAAAATCAATGGGACGAATTCTGTAAATTACCTGGTCGAAATCATGTATGGGAATAACAACATAATTATAGGAACGCATATCACCAAGAAGCCCGATAAGACAACGTTCATTGAATTTCACAAATTCCTTGGAAATCTGTGCCTTTTCCAATTCCGTACAGCTGAACATATGCTTCTGAATAAAAACATCCCCGGGAATTCCTAAAATATGCTCTTCAATCAAAGTGTTTTTATAAACCAGAAAATTAATTCGGTTGGGAGAAAGCAGGTCTTCAAGTTCCAGCCCGAATATTCGGGAAGCATCTGCCTGTTTAATATAAAAATAAGTATAATTATCATTAAGGATATTTCTCACCCGAACCCGAAAAGGTTTAGAATTTCCGAAGGTACAAAAGTCGATCGTATCCACTTTCAGATAAGGTAAAGTAGCGATGTCTCCATCAGAATGAAGGAGGGTATAAATCTTATTTAAATTTGCCTCTATTTCTTTAAACTCAAATTCAGGATATAATACACCAAGCCACAAAGTATCTTTTCCGTCTTTATCCAGAATACTCACACTGTCACTGAACCTTAGAAGGTCTTCGTACAAAAACTTAATCTTGGTAGTTCGGTTATATTTTTCCAAATATTGCTGTAATGCTTCTGAAACTGGAAATATCGGTTTTCTGAACGCTATTTTTACATCTTTCATGACACTGTTCACTTTCATTAAATATAAAGAATATTTTTTGTAATAATTGAGGAATCCTTATTTTAACATTCATTGGATACTTTTGTATAAGAATAAAGCGAACAAAAATTTTATTTATTTTTTCTTGAATTTTTTTATTTATTTTTTCATAGCTTAGTGATATCGTAATATGGTGATTTTATGTTGAATAAATGTAGATAAATTTAGATGATTCAAGAAAAATCTTAGTAAAATTTTTTATGTTACAGTTTTTTTTTAAATTTAAACACTGGATTGGTAATTTATTTGATTCATCTGTAAATTACTCAAAGACAGATCCAAACCAAAATAAGAAATCTCAAAATAACAATAATATGGCAATGTTTAATTATGGTGTTGGCGGAAACGAAGTAAAAGTAGACGCTAATGAAGCTATTCAGGAAATACAGGAAAATAAATCACTGATAGTAAGCCAGCTTACAACAGAAGAGTCTTATACCCCTGAAATCGTAACAGGATTAAAAACAGTGGAAGACGTTTTCAAACATTTTCAGCCTTCAATATCGGTACAACACGAAACAGAAGACGGAGGAATGGTAGAAGAAGAATTCCGTTTTCAAAACCTTGGAGACTTTACCCCTAAAAGCCTTACTCAGAAGTCAGATTATCTGCAGCAGCTGAGCATGGAGCAGGAGCAGTACAACAAAATAGTACGTCAGCTGAAAACAAACAAAATTCTACGCAATATGCTGGAGAACGATCAGACAAGAGCGGCGTTCATAGATGTATTGAAAGAAGTGGCACAAGAACTTGAAAAATAATTAAAGACTTACATTAAATCATGGATAGCAAATTACAGGCACAAGAAAGCCAGCAGCAGGGTCAGCAGCAACACTCGGGACAACCGAAAGGCAACCCGCTTGCAGAGCTCAATAAAATGGGAGGATTTGGCTTTGTTGAATCCGTTGTAGACGGTATTGCCAATATGAACCCAACAAGAAAGGCAAGAAAAGAAATCTTCCTGAATGACAGCAATAAAGCAGATGAAAGAAAAGAACTTCTTCAGAAGATCAATCTTTGGGTAAACCTTTTAGAAGGTAATGAATCTGCTGATAAAATGGCCGATACGTGCAAGAGTAAAGCACAGCAGGCCGACCAAAACTTAAAGACAAACTTAAAAAATACACTGGATGCTGTTCGTCTGTTGGAAACCAACTACAGAACAGTAGCTCAATTCTACAAAAACACAGAATTGGATAAAGTGGACAACGTAAGTATTGTAAACGCAAGCATTGAACAGGTTTCAGATTTGGACAATCCTCTGTTCATTGATGCAATCTCAGAAGAATTTAAAAATTACTACGACCGTCTTGACCTTAGAGATAACTACTCCATCCTTGCAATACCAGGATATTTAGGATCCAATAAGGTAATCGAGAAATGGGCAAAAATCTGTAACGAAAACAAAGTAATGATGGTTACAGACTTCGCCAACCTTGATAAGCCGGATGACGTGGTAGATTTATTCCACTCTGCCAACCTTACAGGAGGTGAACTTCACAGAAGTAACGTTATTATGACGTGTAACTGGCTGGTAGGACGTGGTAAAGCTGAAGAAGTAGGGGAAGAAGAAAACGTAGAACTTCCACCTTCCACTTCATTAGCCGGAAAAATCCATAAAACCCTGATGTCTCAGGTAGCAGCAGGTAAAAAACATGGTAACATCAACGAAGTAGACGCTGTAAAATTTGAATTGAAGAAAAGTGAAATTTCTCAGCTGGAAAAAATGGGTCTTGTACCAATGGTAAACGAGTACGGAAAAATTATGGCTTTCTCTGCGAAGACATTATTTACAGGAGACAATATCGGTCTTCAGACGTATTCCGTAGTTCGTGTATTCGACTATGTGACTAAAGTATTACTTGACTTCCTTAACAGAAGAGCTTTCGAAAACTGGAATGCTAAAAACGAAGATGATTTGAGAAGACAGATCGTAACCTTCCTTGATAATATCAAAGGACCGGACAAATTGATCGAAAAATTCAAAATTGTTCGTTTCGAGCAGGATAGAGTAAACAAAGACAGAGTATGGCTGGATATCCGTATGACACCTTATTTCCCTACAAAGAGTTTTGTTATTAAACTTGACGGACACAAAGGAGATGATGGAAACGAATGGGATGCAGAATACACTCAGGAGTAACATAAACGTACTTTATATAACAAAAACCGATGCAATTTTACATCGGTTTTTTTTCAACCAACACCTATGAAATTTAATATGAATAAGAAACTTATCATTAGCTTACCTGCTATATTAATGGTGATTTTGATAAGCTGTGAAAAAAAATACCAAAGTCCCGGACAATACGAAAACGATCTTTTTGCAGACGAACATCAGGAAGGAAAAGCATACATCATGAATAAGGACGAATGCTTTGATGGCAGTGAGCTTGTCATCTCAAGTTCAGATGTAAAACTGACAGACAGTTCCAAAGGCCGTGGAAAATCATTCTTCCTTTACAAAGTAAGATCAGGAAAAGTATTGAAAACAGTAAGAGATTCCACCGTAGAAATGCCAATGCTGTTTTTGTCCCAATATAAATTAAAGATAAAAAATACTGATTCCATGTATGTTTATCTGAAAAAACTGGAAGGGTACCGTTTTATAGCTAAAGACAGAAACCTTAAATATGAATGGTTAAAAGCAGCGCCCGTATATTCCGTAAAAGCTGATAAATAAATTTTATCTTTGCAAATTGAAAATGCTTCGTAAGTTATGTTCATGAAGTATCTCATAAAAAGCAAAATAAAAATTTTTGGAGAAGGATAACAGCAATTCAGATTTTCTACACATTGGCAGCAAAATTCTGGGATGGTACAGTAATAATGCAAGAGATCTGCCTTTCAGACAGACAAAAGATCCGTACAAAATCTGGATCTGTGAAATTGTATTTCAGCAGACGAGGATCAGTCAGGGACTAAATCATTACAATAATTTCATTAAAAGATTTCCCGATGTAAAAACGCTGGCGGAAGCTGAGGAAAATGAAGTTTTACTTTATTGGAAAGGATTAGGCTATTATTCAAGGGCCATCAATATTCATAAAGCTTCCCAACAGATCATGAATGATTATCAGGGTGTGTTTCCCAATCAGTATGAAGAAATTCTAAAATTAAAAGGAGTAGGGAAATATACTGCTGCGGCTGTTTCAAGCATATGTTTTGGTGGAAGAATGCCCGCTGTTGACGGGAATTTCTACCGCGTTCTGAGTCGCCTTTTTGCAGATGATTTTGATATTTCGAATTCAAGAGCCTTCACTTATTTTTCTGAACTGGCTGCTTTGGTGATGCCGGAAAATGTGGGTGATTTTAATCAGGCGATGATGGACATAGGTTCAGAAATCTGTAAGCCCAAAAATCCACTTTGCGGGGAGTGTCCTGTGAATGAAGACTGCCTTGCATTTTCTATGCAGAAAACTTCAGACTATCCGGTAAAAACAAAAAAAATAAAAGCAGAAGATCTTGCTTTGACCTATTATTTTGTTCATAGAAACGGAAAGTTTTTAATTCGTCAGAGAAAAGATGATTTCATTTGGAAAAAACTGTTTGAATTTCCTGACACTATTTCTTCGGAAATGGAAGCATTCATTACAGGTTCAAAAACAGTCAATCATAAATTGACTCATAAGAATTTAAGTATTGAAATATTGAATGTTGAAGTCACTTCAGAAAAGATATGGAATGATTTTATAGCTGAAAATCAATACCTGATTACAGATGTTGAAGGCTCTCATGAAAAATCGTTTCCAAAGCCTCTGGAAAATTACATTCAAAACTCTCTGAAAGACTGAAATTTGTCTTCTGAAATCTGAAATCTAATTTGTACTTTTGCAAAATGATTAAAAAAGTCATTTTTATTTTTGTATCACTGCTTTTAATTTCATGTGGAAAAGACCCTTCCCCAAAACCTTATGGAGAACTGCGTCTTGAATATCCAGCACCGAAATACCAAAAGTTTGAAAACGATTGTGCCTATACCTTTGAGTACTCGGACTTTGCTTCTATTGCACCTGCTAAAAAACCTTGCTGGTTCTATGTGAATTATCCTAAAATGAAGGCGAAGCTTTTCGTTACCTATTACCCTATACAAAATGACTTTGCAGACCATATAAAAGAAGCTGAAAAAATGGTATATGAGCATACCATCAAAGCCAGTTCCATAGATACGAAATCCTTTGAATACCCTGAAAAGAAAGTATACGGAAACTTCTATGAACTGAAAGGACAGAGTGCTTCCAACCTTCAGTTTTACATTACAGACAGTACGAAACACTTCGTTACTGCTTACTTATACTTTAATACGAGACCGAAACCGGACTCTCTGGCGCCTGCAGTGAACTATATCAAGAATGATATGAAACACATGCTGGATTCTTTTGAATGGAAAAAATAATTACTTTTAATATACATTGAAAAATATATGAAACTTTTAGTTGTAGGAAGTGTTGCATTTGATGCAATTGAAACACCATTTGGTAAAACGGATAAAATTTTAGGAGGTGCAGCCACTTATATCGGAATCACTTCATCAATTTTAGGCGTTAAATCCGGAATTGTTTCTGTAGTAGGAGGAGACTTTCCACAAGAACATCTGGATATGTTTACAGACAGAGGTGTAAATATCGAAGGAATTGAAATTGTAAAAGAAGGAAAAACATTTTTCTGGTCTGGAAAATACCACAACGATCTGAACACAAGAGATACTTTGGTTACAGAAGTAAATGTGCTGGAGAATTTTGATCCAAAAATCCCGGATTCAATGCAGGATGCCGAAATTTTATTACTTGGAAACCTACACCCCGGAGTTCAGTTATCCGTACTTGAAAAAATGAACAACCGTCCTAAACTGGTAATCCTTGATACCATGAATTTCTGGATGGATTCTGCATGGGATATCCTAATGGATATGATTGCAAAAACAGATGTAATTACCATCAATGATGAAGAAGCAAGACAGCTTTCAGGAGAATATTCTTTAGTAAAAGCAGCTAAAAAGATTCATACAATGGGACCTGATTACGTAATCATCAAAAAAGGAGAACACGGAGCTTTACTTTTCCATGACAATAAAGTATTTGCTATTCCGGCACTTCCATTAGAAGATGTTTTCGATCCAACAGGAGCTGGAGATACTTTCGCAGGAGGTTTTGCAGCATATCTTGCTAAAAAAGAGAAAATAGATTTCGATACAATGAAATCAGCTCTTATCGTAGGATCTGCTATGGCTTCATTCACTGTGGAGAAGTTCGGGACAGAAAGAATAGAGGAAGTAAGCGAAGCAGATATGTTCAGCAGATTGAGACAATTCAAAGAATTAACGACTTTTGATGTTGAACTGCAGTAAATAAGTCTTTTTAAGAAATATTTATAATAAAAAATTGAGTGAAATTCGTTAAGAATTCTAAATTTGCAACTTGTTAAAATAGTAAAATGACAAATAAACTAAAAATCACTTTTCTTCTTGGGGTTTTCATCATGATATTCTCTTCAAATATGATGAATGCTCAGTTAAAACAAGGAGATTTGGTGGATGGTATTGCAGCTGTTATCGGGGATGAGATTGTTTTGGAATCTGATGTACTTGAACAAATGAATTATGGGAAACAGCAGGGAGCTGCCAATACAGATAAGTGTGAGTTCCTGGAAAACCTTATCAGCAACAAGCTTCTTGTATACGAAGCAAAAAAAGATACCTTAATTGAAAACCGTTCTGCAGCAATCAAAGAACAGGCTAACGCAAAATACCGTCAGTTGCTTTCTCAATTTCCGGATGAAAAAACATTGCTTGCCGCCTATAAGTTCAGAAACGCTTATGAGATGAAAAACGCTATCGAAAAGATAGACACAGACCAGTATTACGGACAGGCAAAATACCAGAGAGTTACCGATAAAGCTGACGTTACTCCAAATGAGGTGACTGATTTCTACAATATGTATAAATCACAGCTGCCACAGGTAAAAGATGAGGTTACTTTAGCTCAGATTATGATCTATCCTACTTTAACAGAAGCACACAAACAAGAGCTTATCAACAGATTGAAAAAGATCAAGCAGGATATTCTTGGAGGGGAAACTTTCGAGAGCCAGGCCAGAATTTATTCTGAAGATGAAGGATCAGCTGCCAACGGAGGATTATATAAAAATATCAATAAAGGGCAGATGGTGAAGCCATTTGAAGCTGCTGCATTGAACCTTCAGGAAAATGAAATTTCAGATCCTATTGAATCAGAATTCGGATTCCACATTATCCAGTTGCTGAAAAGATCAGGTAAAGTGTATGACGCAAGACATATCCTGTTAAAAGCTGTACCAACTGATGATGAGCTTAAAACTGCAAAAGCAAAACTAGACAGTATCAGAGGTCTTATACTAAATGGTAAAATGACATTTAAAGATGCTGCTTTTAAATTCTCAGATGATAAAAGAACGAAGTTCAACGCAGGGGTAATTCCTGGAGCTGATGGTTCTGATAAAATTGAAAGAGAAAGTATTCCGGGTACAATCAGCTACGAATTGGCAGGATTGAACAAGGGAGACATGACTACTGCTTTTGAAGATGAAGAAAACAAAAGAAAGCAGATCAAGATCATTAAAATTGAAGATGTGATTCCTTCCCACCAGATTACACTGGAAACAGATTTCAGCAGAATCAAACAGATGGCGCTGAATAAAAAGAAAAGTGAAATGGTTGAAAAGTTTGTCAACTCTAAGTTACCGACAACTTTTATCTCTATTGACGGACGCTACGACAGCTGTAGCTTTAAGTCTAACTGGAAGAAACAATCCATGGCAAAATAAAATGAAAACCTTCAGAATTTCTGAAGGTTTTTTTATTATAAGGTTTTAAAAGATGAAAGTCTATGATAGAAATATTGACTTATATTTCCTGGAAAACCGTTGTTTTTAGTATTTTTACGCATGAGCAATTTTATAGATTTCAACGCTGCAAAAAAACTTCATGATATGGAGACTACCCAAAATAGAATTTCACATCTTTTTAATATCAAATATCCCATTATCCAGGCAGGAATGATCTGGCATTCCGGATGGAGGCTCGCTTCTGCGGTTTCCAATTGTGGTGGATTGGGTTTAATTGGAGCAGGAAGTATGTATCCTGATATCCTGAGAGAAAATATCCAGAAATGTAAGCAGGCTACAGATAAACCTTTCGGGGTAAATGTACCGATGTTATACCCTAATATTGAGGAGATCATTCAGATTATTCTTGAAGAAGGAGTCAAAATTGTATTTACATCAGCAGGTAACCCGAAAACTTATACAGAAACCCTTCAGAAAGAAGGAATAAAAGTAGCTCACGTAGTTTCTTCCACCAAATTTGCTGTAAAATGTGAAGATGCAGGAGTAGATGCTATCGTTGCAGAAGGTTTCGAAGCAGGAGGACACAATGGAAGAGATGAAACAACAACATTCTGTCTTATTCCAAACGTAAAGAAGCATATTTCTAAGCCGTTAATTGCTGCAGGAGGAATTGCTTTAGGTTCACAGATCAAAGCGGCAATGATTCTTGGAGCAGATGGCGTACAGATCGGGTCCCGTTTTGCTGCAACTACAGAAGCCAGTGCTCATGAAAACTGGAAAAAGAAAATTACAGAACTGCAGGAAGGAGATACCCACCTTACTTTGAAGGAACTTGCACCCGTAAGAATGGTTAAAAATAAATTTTTCAGTGAACTGGAAGACATTTATCAGATTGGAAGAAATAAAGACGCTTTGGTTGCCTCATTGGGAAGAGCCAGAGCAAAACGAGGAATGTTTGAGGGAGATATGGAAGATGGAGAGCTGGAAATAGGCCAGGTTTCTGCTCTGATTGATGAAATTCTTCCGGTGGAAAGTGTTTTTAGCCATTTGTTGAAAGAATTTGAAGAAACAAGAATGCCAACTTTTTAAATATAATTTTATTCAATGAAGGGAAGAATAATTGATGTAAAGGGTAAAAAATTATATATAGAACACCATAATCCGTTTGAAGGCAGACCTACCATTGTTTTTCTGCATGATTCACTCGGTTCAGTACAGCTTTGGAGAGACTTTCCATCCAAATTATCCGAAGCTGCGCAATGCAATATACTTACTTATGACCGTTTGGGATATGGAAAATCAGGTCCGATGCTTACGCATGAAAGACCGGTAAATTATATGGAGCTGGAAGCAGATCTATTAAATAATGTATTGGCTGAAATGAATATCGATAATGCTATTCTGTTTGGGCACAGTGATGGTGGAACAATTGTTTTGATCACCGCTGCAAAATATCCGGAAAGAGTAAAAGCTATTATTTGTGAAGCAGGACATATCTTTGTGGAAGACGTAACTTTAAAAGGAGTTTATGACGCCTGGGAAGCTTATAAAACAACCAACCTTGCAGAACGTTTGCAGAAATATCATGGTGATAAGGTAGAAATGCTTTTCAGAGCCTGGACAGAAACATGGACGCGTGAAGACTACAGAAGCTGGAACATTGAATATCTGCTGAAAGACATTACTGCTCCATTACTATTTATTCAGGGAGAAGCTGATGAATATGGTACATTGGATCAGCTGGAAAAAACAATTACCCAGGTAAGTGGAATCACCGAAAAATATATCATCCCCGGTATCGGGCATACACCGCATAAAGAAGTTCCCGAACTTGTGCTGGAAAAAGCAACAGCGTTTATCAGTAAAAATTCTTAATCAGAAAGTTTTTTACAATATAAAATAAGGCACCTTGTCATTAGGGTGTCTTATTAATTTAAAAAGGGGGAATAGAAAAAATACAATAATATCCTTAATTACAGCAATCGAAGTTCCTCAGCAATATTTTCCTTTGCCTGAGATTCGTATCTATCCTTAAAATACTCTGTTTTAAAGATGCTCTCAAGTTCCAGAAAATGCTTCAGTACCTTTTTTCGTCCAGGCTTATAAAGAAAATCAGGATAAATAGAGTATTCTTTTCTTATATTCTGCGTGTATTCTAAATAGGTTTTAAAATCTTTGCCCAGTACAGAAAGATCAGCATCTAACAGATAATTGGTGTCTTCCTGATCAGAATGCTGATGAGATTTTGTAGCAAGAATCTGCTCAGAAATAATTGTAATTTTGTCTTTATCTATATGAAGTTCAGCAAGTCTTTTCTCAGCTTTAACAGCACTTTTCTCCTCATTAGACTTGGAAGTCGCATCGTAGATAACGTCATGGTAGAATATTGAAAAAGAAATAGCTGTAAAATCTGAGATTTTCATTTTCACTGTTTCAAGCTCACTAAACATATTTTCAAGATGAAGAAGATTATGATAGTGCCTGCCTTTTTCAGAATACTTGGTTTCAATCTCCTTCCACAGATCGCGAATTAATTGCTGATCTTCTGTAAACGGAGAACAAAGCTGTTCAAATTGATTTTTTAGACTCATTAGAAATAATGGTATAAAAAAAAGGAACTTTTAAAAAGTTCCCTGATTTGCTTCCAGAACAGCCTTTAGCTCAGCCCAGCCTCCGCCGTTATAACCGTCCTTTAATCCTTGACTGTTAAGATACTCCAATGCTTTTCCGCTTCTGTTTCCACTTCTGCAGAATAAGATTACCGGCTTTTCAATAGATAGAATCTCATCCTGTCTATCTTCTACTTCACCTAGAGGAATATTCTTAGCACCATCTATATTACCGTCCATTTCAAGCTCCATTGGCTCACGGACGTCGATTAATTCATAGTTTCCGGATTGTATTACTTCTATTAAAGACATAGTTGTTAAGTTTAAACATTAAATTAGAAACGAAATTACGCAATTTTTTTTTGAAAAAAATCCTAATTAAAACATAATTTTTCAGAAAAGAAGCAGGATAGAAACAGGAGTTCAGGTGAACTTCCACAGAAATCAGAAGATTGATAAAATAATCTTAATTTTGCAGTGTGAAATTATGAATGCAGGCGCTGAAAAATATTCCCAACTGATAAAGTCCAAGGCAAAAAGTTTTGGATTCCAGAGTTGTGGCATTTCTAAAGCTGATTTTCTGGAAGAAGATGCTCCCCATCTTGAAAAATGGCTGAAGAACAATTATAACGGCGAAATGAAGTATATGGAAAATCATTTCGACAAAAGACTTGATCCACGCCTTCTGGTGGAAGGTTCCAAATCTGTTATTTCACTTTCCTACAATTACTTTCCCGAAGAAAAAATTTCAGTATTAGAGAATTATAAGATCTCAAAATATGCTTATGCAGAAGATTATCATGAAGTAATCAAAGAAATTCTCCGTGAGATGGTAGCGGAGCTGCAGGAGGAAATAGGGGAGTTCGGATTTCGTGTTTTTGTGGATTCTGCACCCATTATGGAAAGAAGCTGGGCCAGAAAATCTGGAATTGGGTGGGTAGGAAAAAATGCCAATCTCATTACCAAGCAAAATGGATCTTTTTACTTTCTGGCTGAAATTATCTGTGATCTGGAACTGATTGCTGATCATGCGACCACAGACCATTGCGGAAGCTGCAGAAAATGTATTGATGCATGTCCCACAGATGCTATTGTTTCTGAAAAAATTATTGATGGAAGCCGTTGTATTTCTTATGCAACCATAGAGCTCAAAAATGAAATTCCGGATTATTTTAAAGATAAGATGGAAGACTGGATGTTCGGCTGTGACATTTGTCAGGATGTTTGCCCGTGGAACCGTTTTTCAGTACCCAATAAACAAAGCCGTTTCAAGCCTAATGAAGCTCTGAAAAACTTCAAAAAAGGAGAATGGAAAGAAATTACTCAGGAAATTTTCTCGGAAATTTTCAGAAAGTCCCCCGTAAAAAGAACCAAATTTGCAGGGCTCAAGAGAAATATTGAGTTTTTACAGAAGTCTTCTGACTGATTTTTCCCTGAACTTTCGGTGACAATCCCTCCTTTGGAATTTTTTATAGTTCCAAACCAGAGCTGATAATCGACCATTCCTTAAATTTTTGGCTTTAAGGAGGTAAAGATTTATATCAATAAGTTTTTTGAAAAGCCTTTCCTATAAAGAAAAAAAGATTTTCAGGAGATCAGAATCTCACCGAAAATCAACGTTTTTTTTGTATTCTTTTAGGAGCAGTTTTTACTCTTACTTTAAACCTTTTTTGGGATTTAGTATTTTTACGCATATTTGTGAATATTTCGTAACTAAATATAGCTAATTTTTCGATTAAAACAAATACTTTTACTAAAATTAAAGATTAAATTTTATTAAAAAACATGACCGTGAAAACTATATTAATGTATCTTCTGAAAGTGATAGGAATTATTTTAGGTATTGTGATTATTTATGTAATCCTTGGGTTACTGATTCCTTATATCCCCGTTTCTGCAAAAGATGATGGGCAGAAGAAAGAAATTCCAATCTATATTTATACCAATGGAGTACATACCGATATAGTAATGCCAGTAAAAAACGACCTTCAGGACTGGAGCCGGAAGATTCCTTTTGCTAATACAAAATCAAAAAAAACAGATTATCAGTATATCGGAATAGGCTGGGGAGATAAAGGATTCTATCTTGATACTCCCACCTGGGCAGATCTGAAATTTTCAACTGCTGTGAAAGCTGCATTCTGGCTAAGCGATTCAGCAATGCACTGTACTTATTACCATACTATGAAAGAAGGGGATGATTGTAAAATGATTATGATCAGCAGAAACCAGTATGAGAATCTGGTAAAATTTGTAGAAGATAAATTTGACAGAGATCAGAACGGTAACTTCATGTTAATTCCTACAAATGCAGTGTACAGTGATAATGATGCCTTTTATGATGCAAAAGGTACCTACAGCTTTCTTTATACTTGTAATACCTGGTCAAATAATGCTTTAAAGGCTGCAGGGCAGAAAGCAGCACTTTGGACTCCGTCAGATTTCGGAATTTTTCAGCACTATAAATAATTCATGAAAGGGGTTTATCTGTTTTTCATTGCGCTTTGGTTGTGTTCATGTTCTCAGGAGAAGAAAAGCAGTATCATACATACTGCAGAAATACCTGCTATTACTGAAAAAAAGCCTGTTGCAGACTCATCCAGGATAAAAATAAAAGCAGAAGAAGCATTGAAGTTCTGTAACTCAAATAATCTTAACAATAATTTCTGCATCCTTATTGATATGAGTCTCCATTCCGGGGTGAATCGCTTTTTTGTCTGGGACTTTAAAAATAATAAGATTTCAAAAAAATACCTGGTAGGCCATGGCTGTGGTTCCAATTCATGGAGTAAAGATGATTCTAAAGCAAATCCGGAATTCAGTAATGAAGACGGAAGCCACCTTTCCTCCTTAGGGAAATACAAGCTTGAGGGAAGAGGCTACAGCGACTGGGGAATCAATATAAAATACCTGATGCACGGCCTTGAAGAAACAAACAGCAATGCTTTAAAAAGGTTTATTGTCTTTCATTCCTGGAATATGATGAGTGATACTGAAGTTTTCCCGAACGGATCTCCCGAAGGATGGGGTTGTCCCACCATTTCCAACAACGCGATGAAGGAAATTGATCCAATGATTCAGAAATCAGGAAAACCTGTACTGATGTGGATATATAATTAAATCTTTGTTATACATTTGTTTTGTAACAATCATGTAAATTGATTCCGTCTTATGAAACATACGCTTTTCCGCGAACAGCAGCTCAATTGTGATATAGAAACCGCCTGGAAGTTCTTTTCTTCAGCTAATAACCTTTCAGAAATTACTCCGAAAGACATGGGCTTTATTGTATTGACAGAAATGGCAGATGATGAAATCTATGAAGGAATGCTCATCGATTATTATGTTTCCCCATTATTCGGTATTAAAATGAAATGGCAGACGGAGATCATCCACGTTGATTTTCAAAAAAACTTTATTGATTTCCAGAAAAAAGGGCCTTATAAATTATGGAACCACCATCATGAATTTATTCCAAATGAAGATGGCGTTCTGATGAGAGATACCATAGACTATGAACTACCTATGGGGTTTTTAGGCGAAATTGCTCACCGCCTTTTCGTCAGAAAGAAACTGGAACATATTTTTGATTACCGTTTTCGGATACTGAGTAAATTGTTCTAGCTATTCAATTTTAATTATTCAATGGAAACGGGTTTTAGCCTGTTAATAATAAACCAAAATTCAACTGGCTTTATCCAACATCTAAATTATAAGTTAGTAGAATTATCATCCATTGTTTAAGTTTTTTTAACAGTTCTATGACTCGATTTTCCAGTAGAAATGCCTATTTTTGCAGGAATATCGTTTTTACTGAAAAACTAATGTGTTCTGATTGACATGGCAGGTCTGAGGTCATTTTTCTTATTTTATATTATGCTGGTTTTTACCCTTTTCAATTCGAATTGGGCAGAAAAATCATTGCAGAATATTCCTCATGTTCCCCACGTAACCAATATTCATCTTCTGGATGTTTACGAAGAGGCAGATATGAACACACATGCACTACCTGCTGCTGCCAAAATTGTAAAACATTCCGTTAAAAAAAATGATCCCGCAATTGCAGATTTTTCAGGAATATTAAAAGTTATTCCCAAAATCACGCTTCCGGAGATTGCTGTATCTACTATTTGTGGAGTTAAATCTTTTCTCCATCTCCTCCAGTTGTACTAGGTTTAAGTTATTGAACATCAAATCATTTTAACGAAAATTTTATAACTTAAACATTTGAGAATGTATTTTAAAACTGTAATAATTTGCCTTCTGGCAACATTATTCGCTGTGTCATGCAGTAAAGACAAGGAGAAAAATAATAAAAGAGACAAAGAAGTTCCCGTACTGGAAATCAAAGAAAAAGATACATTGGTGAGCAACCAGTTTGTCACTGATATCCAGGCTAAAAAAAACGTAGAAATGCGATCCAGAATAGGTGGTATTATACAGCATATTTATGTAAATGAGGGACAATTTGTACATCAGGGGCAGGCTTTATTTAAAATCAATGATGCCGAGCTGCAGATGGAACTTCTGAAAGCCAATGCGGCACTAAAGCAGACAGAAGCTGATGTCCGTATTGCAGAAGTAGAATTGAAGCAGATTCAGAGTCTTCATGCTAAAAAATTTGTGGCCAACAATGAGTTGGAAATGGTGAAGGCAAAGTTATCTTCCGCTAAAGCAAAACATGCTTTTGCCGATGCAGAGAAGAGAACGGTTCTTCAGAAAATAAGCTTTACAAAGATTACGGCACCCTTTGACGGGGTGATTGATGTGATTCCTCATAAAGACGGAAGTTTGGTAGAAAATGGCACGTTGCTGACTACTTTGTCTCAGTTGAATGAAGTATATGCGTATTTCTCAATTCCTGAAAATCTGTATTTTGAGCTTCTGGCCAACGACAAGATCGGAAGCCATCAAAAGATCGAACTGACTTTGCCAAACGGAGTCAATTACCAGTTCAACGGAGCCTTGAAAACCGCTGAAGGGGAAATCGACAGAACCACAGGTTCCATCCGTTATAAAGTACTTTTCCCGAATCCGGACCGTCTGATCAAGCATGGTACTTCCGGGAAGCTTATTATTTCCGAACATCAGGCTGACGCTATTCTTATCCCACAAAAATCTACCTTCTCCATCCAGGATAAGACCTACGTTTTTGTAGTAGACAAACAGAATAAAGTGAAGATGACCAGTATTAAGATCGGAACCACATTAAGAGATTCTTATATGATAGAAAGCGGTCTTAAAAAAGGAGATTTAATCATTTATGAAGGAACTCAGTCTTTGAAAGACGGTGATATCATCAAAATCAAAAAGAAGTATTAACCTTTCATAATCTTTAAATCTATTTACTATGGTAGAAATGTTTATAAGACGAAAGGTTCTTTCGTTGGTTATTTCCATATTGTTTGTATTACTGGGAATTATGGCATTACTGAAGATGCCGATCACTCAGTTTCCGGATATTGTACCACCTTCAGTAACCGTTACGGCAAAATATACAGGAGCTAATGCCGAAGTATCTGCCAATGCTGTGGCTCTTCCTCTGGAAAGGGCAATCAATGGAGTACCGGGAATGACGTATATGTCTACGGTTACTTCAAATGACGGTCTTACCCTTATCCAGGTATTCTTTGAAGTTGGGACAGATCCTGATGTAGCAGCGGTAAATGTTCAGAACAGGGTGACAACCATTCTTGATGAGCTTCCTGAAGAAGTGATCAGGGCCGGAGTTACCACTGAAAAAGAGGTGAACAGTATGCTGATGTACCTCAATATCACAAGTACAGATCCAAGCCAGGATGAGCAGTTCATCTATAATTTTACGGATATTAATGTCCTTCAGGAGCTAAAACGTATTGATGGAGTAGGACGTGCTGAGATTATGGGGCAGAAAGAATACTCAATGAGAGTATGGCTGGATCCGCAGAAAATGGCAGCTTACAGTATTTCTGCAGATGAGGTGATCACTTCTCTGCAAAAGCAGAATATTTCCGCGGCACCGGGAAAAGTGGGAGAAACATCCGGGAAAACTTCCAGCCAGCTTCAATATGTGATCAAATATAAAGGGAAGTTTTTTGAGCCTAAACAATATGAAGAAGTTCCCATCAGATCTGATGTTGATGGAACAATCTTAAAGCTTAAAGATATTGCTAAAGTTGAATTCGGAGCGATGAACTACGGAATGGTTTCCAAAACAGACGGAAGACCATCCGCATCCATCATGATGAAGCAGCGTCCCGGTTCCAATGCTTCCGAAGTTATTGAAAGTGTAAAGGCAAAAATGGAAGAATTAAAAGTCACATCCTTCCCTCCCGGAATGGAGTATAACATGGCTTATGATGTTTCCAGATTTTTGGATGCTTCCATCAGTGCGGTATTGACAACCCTTATTGAAGCTTTTATTCTGGTAGGAATTGTCGTATTTATCTTTCTTCAGGACTGGCGTTCCACTTTAATCCCTGTATTGGCTGTACCTGTAGCATTGGTAGGAACTTTTGCCTTCATGAATATGCTTGATTTCTCTGTCAATCTTTTAACATTGTTTGCATTGGTTCTTGCCATTGGAATTGTTGTCGATAATGCCATTGTCGTCGTTGAAGCCGTCCACGTGAAAATGGAAGAAGGAATGAATGCAATGGATGCCACCATCAGCGCTACCAAAGAAATTGCAGGAGCTGTAGTTGCGATTACGATTGTAATGTCTGCCGTATTTATTCCTGTGGCGTTTCTTGATGGTCCGGTAGGAGTGTTTTACCGTCAGTTTTCATTGACATTGGCAATCAGTATTGTGATTTCCGGAGTGAATGCATTGACGCTTACTCCGGCGCTTTGTGCTATTATTTTAAAACCCCACAATCATGATAAAAAGAAAACTATCATCGATAGGGCTTTCCAGAGTTTCAATACAGGATTTGAAAGACTGACTAATGGTTATGTAGGTATTTTATCAAAATTTGCTACAAGAACTACAGTGACTTTCGGACTGTTATTTTTATTTGTCGGATTGACTTTTGTGACCAGCAAATTCCTGCCAACAGGGTTTATTCCAATGGAAGATCAGGGAATGGTCTATGTAAGTGTGACGACCCCACAGGGAGCAACGGTAGAAAGGACTGAAAAAGTATTGGATGAAGTTACGGTTATTGCCAAAAAGATTAAAGGAGTAGAAAATGTGACTACGCTTGCGGGATACAGTATTGTGACAGAGATTGCAGGTTCATCTTATGGAATGGCGATGATCAATCTTAAAGACTGGAAAGAAAGAAATATTTCGGTAAATGATCTGATCGCGGAGCTTTCTGATAAAACAAAAAGCATAGCAGATGCCCAGATTGAGATCTTTGCACCGCCCACAGTTCCGGGATTCGGTAATACCAGTGGTTTTGAACTTCGTTTGCTGGACAGAACCGGCGGAACCATTGAGAATACAGATAAAATCACTAAGGACTTTGTTAAAAAACTAAATGAAGCTCCTGAATTACAGAACAGTTTTACCAGTTTTGATGCTACTTTTCCGCAATATATGATCAATGTGGATTATGATATGGCAGCGAAGAAAGGAATTTCTGTAGATAATGCTATGTCTACATTACAGACGATGCTGGGATCTTATTACGCTACGAATTTTATCCGTTTCAGCCAGATGTATAAAGTGATGGTACAGGCAAGTCCGGAGCATAGAGATACCCCTGAAAGCATTCTGAATTTATATTTAAAGAATGATAAGGGTGAAATGGTTCCGTTCTCCACATTCATCACCATTGAAAAAGTGTATGGCCCTGAAGTACTGACGAGGTACAATATGTACATGTCTGCTATGATCAATGGAGAGCCTGCAGACGGCTACAGCTCCGGAGATGCCATTGCTGCCGTAGAACGTGTTGCCAAAGAGACACTGCCAAGAGGGTTTGATGTTGAATGGTCGGGGATGACAAGAGAAGAGATCTTATCAGGAAACCAGACTGTTTACATCTTCGCGATCTGCCTTTTATTCGTCTATCTTTTACTGGCGGCACAATATGAAAGCTTTCTTCTTCCCATGCCTGTATTATTAAGCCTTCCGACAGGAATCTTCGGTTCCTACATCGCATTGGTACTCGCGGGATTGGATAATAATATTTATGCACAGGTAGCATTGGTCATGCTGATCGGACTTTTAGCTAAAAATGCCATTCTGATCGTAGAATTTGCGGTTGCGAGAAATAAACAGGGCTATGATATCATTCCGGCAGCCATTGAAGGGGCAAGACAGCGTCTGAGGCCTATTCTGATGACCTCTTTTGCATTCGTAGCAGGGCTTATTCCATTATGTATTGCATCAGGAGCAGGAGCAATAGGTAATCGTTCCATTGGTACAGCCGCAGCAGGAGGAATGCTGATAGGAACTATTTTCGGACTGGTAGTGATTCCGGGACTGTATATATTCTTTGCAAAACTTGAAAATAAGAAGAAAGATGAAAAGATTAAATCATAGAAATATAATATTCGGAATTGCTTCATTGAGCCTTGTTTCATGTGCAGTTCCTAAAGTAACCGAGTTGAAAAAAGCCCAGGAACTACCGATTGAAATTATCAAAACAGATAAAAATAAAACTTCGGATGAGTTTCAGCAGATCAACCTGAAGGCTTACTTTACAGATCCGCAGCTGCTCGAACTTTTTGATAGAGTGGTTCAGGCCAATCCGGATTTCCAGATTGCGCAGCAAAGAGTGGAAATTGCGAACAGTTTCCTTCAAAGATCGAAAATGGATTTACTGCCTTCCCTTGAAGTAGGGGTGGAGGCTTCCGGAAACAGGTACGGAAAATATACCATGGAAGGAGTAGGGAACTATGATACCAATCTTTCACCCAATATTAAGGAAAATCAGAAAATCAACAGAGACTTTACCCCTAATTACTGGGTAGGAGCAAGAAGCAGCTGGGAAATTGATGCATGGGGGAAACTTAAGAATAAAAAGATTGCTGCACAGAAGAAATTTCTGGCTTCAACAGAAGGGCTGAGATTATTACAGGTAGAGCTTTTTACTGATATTGCTAATTTGTATTATCAGTTGGTAGCCTTAGACAATCGTCTTGCCATTTATCAGAAGAATTACAACCTTCAGCAGAGAGCATTTGAAATTGTCCTGGCGCAGCGTGAAGTAGGAAAGGCTACAGAATTGGCTGTACAGCAGTTCAAAGCACAGAATAACAACTGGTTGGCAGAAATCGAACATATAAGGGTGGAAATTGTTACTGTAGAGCAGGCTATTACCACGTTGACGGGAAGCTACGGCGGAGATGTAAAACGTGGAAAAATATTGATGCCTACCAATATGGAAGTATTAAATAAAACCATTAATGTGGAAGGAGTAATCCATTCCAGGCCGGATGTAGCGGCGAACTATTATGTTTTAGAAGCTTCTCAGGCTGATGCCAAGGCTGCGAGAGCTGCTTTTTACCCTAAGATTGACCTTGGTGCAGGTTTCGGACTGAATTCTTTTTCTGTAGAGACATTATTTAAACCAAGTTCTCTGGCAGGGCAATTGTTGGGTGGATTAATGGTTCCTGTTTTTAATAAAGGGCAGTTGAAATATGAATTCAAAGTGGCGAGTAAAGAGCAGGAAATTGCTTTTTTAAACTATCAGAAAAGCATTACAACTGCTTTTAACGAGCTTCAATCGATTCTGAAACAGACTAAGATCTATGAACGTGTTTTGAAACTGAAATCAGAAGAAGTAGGTTTTCTTGACCGTGGTGTGGAGGTTTCCAACGATCTATATCTGACAGGATATGCGAATTATTTTGAACTGATCAACTCTCAGAAGAGCAAACTCACCGCTGAATTGGATTTATTACAGTTCCAGCACCAGAATACCAGAAATAACGTCCTGCTGTTTAAAGCACTGGGAGGGAAACTGGATTAATTTTTACTTTTTTTTACGATGAAGGAAGCTGTCTTTTAGGCAGCTTCTTTTATTTTTTATTGTGTTCTACGGATTCCCGTAATCTTCATTGAAATAATTCCGGGATATTTATCATCTGATAAAAATAATAACCATAAAAATTTGAAGAAAATCTCAAGGGGAGTATTTAACCTGAAACACAGTTAAAGTGTAAAATTGTTGAGATCCTGAATTTACAGATGGCTGCTCCATGTGTCTGCGTGAGAATCTAACTTTAATAAGTCGAGATATTTTTTATATGATTAAAAAAAGAGACTGTCCAAAGGGCAGTCTCTTTCTGTATTTTTTAAAACATAGCTGCTTACAGCAGATTGTTTTATGCGTAAGTATTATTTAACAAGCTGAATTTCAACAGCGGAGAATCCTTTAGGAGACTTTTCTTTTTCAAAAGATACTTTGTTTCCTTTTTTTACCGGCTCTGCACAGTTGTTGTTGTGGAAGAAGACATTTTCTTTAGAATTATCTTCAGTGATGAAACCATATCCTTTTTCACTAAGGAAAGTAACAATTCCTGTTTTTCTTGGATCTTCCTCAATAATAGGAGCAGCACCCAGTTGAATATCATCAAGGTTTACTTCCTGTCTTTGTTCAGGTGGAGTAGAAGTTAATCTTCCGAATTCGTCTACATACATGAAAACATCCTCCGCTCCTTTGTTGTTGTTAGTTTTACGTTCTTCGCGTCTTAGCGCTTTTTCTTTTTGCTTTTGAATTTTTTTCTTGAAATTTTCCTTTTTAGAAAAAGAATCTGCCATAAATTATTTTTAGTATTTAGTTTCTATAAATTAATTGGTTCAATCTGGTCTGTTTTAGACCCCTATAAAGCCTGGCTATGTTTTCTGTTTTGGATAATCCCAATCATACAGAGCTTTAAAATTCCGACAAGTATTGTTCTTAGTAGAAGAATAAAAGTTTAAAATATGGCTGCTCAAAAAGCAAAGACTGAATAAAAAATATTCAGGTCGTTACAGAAAACAAAGTATTGACTTGGTTATTTAATGTACAAATATACAACAATAAAATGAATTATCAGGTTTTAAATGATTGATTATCAGAAATGGTTTTACGGCAGATCTGCCGGGGTACTTTATAGTCTGAGTGTAAGACGATAATGAGAGCCAGAACAAGGGCATAAAAAAATCCCCAGAATACTGAGGATTATAAAAAAATATATTATAAAAATGAAGTGGTGTATAATACGGCTGGAAAAGCATCAAATGTTATGCCTAAAATTGACGTGTAATAGTGAATTATATAGCTTTGTTTAATATACAAGGGCTTTACTAAGTCATATATGGCTGGTAAATAGCATTCTATTAAAAAATATTGTTTACATAAAAAAATGTAAATATTTCTTTCTCAGTTTAAAATTAGAATCAGAAAAACTGCTGATAGTTCTATTGAATTTAATACAAATTCCGAAAATTTCACCATGTTGTGGCCGTTTTTATTATCCATCTTTGCCTCATTAACATTTAAAAATAAAATCAATGTCAACACAAAATGTAAAAGGAAAAGTTGTTTTAATTGCTGGAGGAGGTAAAAACCTGGGAGGACTGTTAAGTAGAGATTTTGCAGCAAAAGGCGCAAAACTGGCAATACATTACAACAGTGAAAGCTCTAGAGCTGATAGCGAAAAAACACTTGCTGAGGTACAGGCATTAGGAGCAGAAGCATTTTTGTTTCAGGGTGATCTTACCAAAGTAGATAATATTACAAAATTCTTTGATGAAGCAGTTTCTCGTTTCGGTGGGATTGATATTGCGATCAATACTGTAGGAATGGTACTTAAAAAGCCATTTGCTGAAACTACAGAAGAAGAATATGATACCATGTTTAATGTCAACTCAAAATCAGCTTACTTCTTTTTGCAGGAAGCTGGTAAAAAACTGAACAATCAGGGGAAAATCTGTACTATTGTTACTTCATTGCTGGCGGCATACACAGGACTGTATTCTACTTATGCAGGAGCAAAAGCACCGGTAGAGCATTTTACAAGAGCTGCTTCTAAAGAATTTGGAGGAAGAGGAATTTCTGTAACGGCTGTAGCACCTGGCCCAATGGATACTCCTTTCTTCTATGGACAGGAAACGGATGATGCAGTTGCTTATCATAAATCAGCATCAGCATTGGGAGGCCTTACAGATATTAAAGATATCGCTCCGCTGGTAGAATTTCTGGTAACAGAAGGCTGGTGGATTACCGGGCAGACCATTTTTGCTAACGGAGGATATACAACAAGATAATCTATTGGGTAATCCATAAAAAAAAGAAACTCACTGAAACAGCTTTCAGTGAGTTTTATTTTAGAAGAAATCAGGAAATTAAGTGGCTTTTACCTTTCCTTTTTCCAATATACTTTTAATGATAAAGAATAAACCGAGAAGAACAAAAGGAATACTCAGCAGCTGTCCCATATTCAGGCTCATTCCGTGCTCAAATTCTACCTGGTCTACTTTGATGAACTCGATCAGAATTCTCATGATGAAGATCAACAGAATACTGATTCCGAAATAAAACCCTTTTCCGATTTTAAATATGTTTTTCTTGTAAATAAAATACACGGAAAGGAAAATAATAAAATAAGAAATAGCTTCATAAAGCTGTGCTGGGTGTCTCGGAAGATCATCTACCTGACGGAATATAAAAGCCCATGGAACATCCGTAGGAATTCCAATAATTTCAGAATTCATAAGATTGGCCAGCCTTATAAAAGTACCACCCAACGGAAGTACAATCGCTATAGCATCTAAAACCGTCATGAACGGGATAGAAAATTTTCTTGCATATATAAGAAGCATGATCACCAATCCGATACCACCACCATGACTGGCAAGTCCTGCAAATCCTGTAAAGTGGTAAGTTCCGTCCACTCCTTTCTGAATCGGTAATAATATTTCAAGCGGATGCTGAGAATAATAGTCGAAATCATAAAAAAGACAGTGTCCCAGTCTGGCACCCACTAGAATTCCTATAAGTGCATAAGAGAATAAAGCTTCATGAGCCTGCGAACTAAGGCCTTCTTTTTTATAAATACGTTTTAAAATATTTAAACATAAAACCAGTCCTGCAAGAAATAGTATTCCGTAATATTTTAAAGGAAACCCTAAGATATTGACGATTTCGGGATTGACATCCCAGTTGATATATAATAAATTCATTCCTGCAAAGATAAGAAATTAGGAATTTCTGAACAGGCTGGCCGTATTCCTGTGTTTTTTAATTTGATTTTCAGAATGCTAAGGATGGATTTCACCTAAAAGATAAAATTATATTTCTGAGCAGAATAAGGTTTTTATCAGTGATAAGAATGAATATAATTTAAAATGATTCTTGATGAAACATTTGGTAACTTTAACCTGCACCAAAACAAAAAGTTATGCATCATCAGTTGGAAAAACATTATGTAAACAGGGTAGGCTGGCTTCGGGCAGCTGTATTGGGAGCGAATGACGGGTTATTATCCACTACCAGTATTGTTATCGGGGTTGCGGCTGCGGAACCAGACCGGCATATCATTATTCTTGCGGCATTGGCGGGTATGATTGCGGGGGCTATGTCTATGGCAGCGGGGGAATATGTTTCCGTGAGTTCACAGGAAGATACCGAGAAGGCAGATTTATTTCGCGAAAAACATGAACTTGAGCAAATGCCTGAAATAGAACTTAGAGAACTTGCTAAAGTGTATGAAAAACGAGGATGCACCAAAGAAACAGCGATGCAGGTAGCTATTGAACTTACAGAACACGATGCATTGGGAGCGCATGCCCGTGATGAATTAGGCATTAATGAAATAACGCAGGCGAAACCATTGCAGGCAGCGATGGCTTCATTCAGTTCATTTGCGGTGGGCGCTTTATTGCCGTTTAGCGTTTCTCTTTTGGCACCTCTTAAACAAATGGTGTATTTCCAATACGGCTTTTCAATTATATTTTTAATGCTTTTGGGAGCAATCTCTGCAAGAGCGGGAGGTTCCAATATTAAAGTCGCAGTATTGAGGATCTGTTTCTGGGGAACCGTTGCAATGGGAATTACAGCATTTGTAGGGCATATTTTCGGAGTCAATGTAGCGTAAAGGCTATGAAAATTATTTACATTTTATATACTTAAAAGTGTATTTAGAGCTGTAAAACTGCCTGGTATAATCTGGAATTTACCGGAAATGGTATTTTCTATTATGACAAATCCCAGACTCAAAAAGTAGGAATGAGGATCAATAACTATATCCGGTATTCTAATGATGATATTATTCAGAAACGGGATCTGGAGCTTGAAGCGGTTTTAAAAGCATTGGATTAGTTAAAAAAACAGATCTGTTAAATAAAAGAATAAGACCACCTGCGTTTTGCAGGTGGTCTTTTGTATTGTTTAATTGGAGATCATTATTACTTATTTAGAAATCTCTTTTCAACCAGGTTATAAAAAATAGTTGTTATAGGGATTATAAAAATAAAAATAAATCCAAAGATAACCCATTGCCGGGTATCATTTGTAAGTTCAAAGTTTTTTAATAAATAAAGATTTATTAATGCAAGGAACGGACCGTGTATAAGATATAGGCTGTAAGATATTTTTCCTAAAAATTCTAATGGTTTGTTTTCAAGAATAGCAATTGATTTTCCTGTTAATTTTTTGTAAGTGACTAATGCATACAGTAAAAAAGAGAAAGTTACCCCTGTAATCAATATCATTAAAAAACCGTTAATATCTAACAGCGAGAATACCACTAAACTTCCTATGAAAAGAGTTACCGCTAACGGAATTAAAAATTTATTGATTGTAGTCCTTTTAAATGATAAATAACAACATATAACTCCCATGAAAAATAGAATTATAAATTCAGGTTTTGCCATTGGAATCAGCTTTTTTAATAATAATGCCAATACAGCGAATAGAATAAACGATACATACATATTAATTCTTTTCCAAAATATAAGCATGAGAGGAAAAAGCCAATAGATCTGCCATTCTGTAGCTATGGACCAATGAGCTCCATTGATCTTATAAATCCATGAAGAATCCAAATTATGAACTAACCCAATATGGCTGATAACAGACCCCAAAGTGACAGGTATCTTACTATCCCAGGCTGTATTTTGTGCTGTTTGTAATAAAGGGAAAAATAAGATCATTAATCCTGATAATAATAAAGCAATATAATATGGCGGAATTAATCTCTTAGCTCTTCTGCTGATATATCTTTTAAATCCACCTTTTATTTCCATATTATTGTTAACCACTGGAATGGCAAGACAAAAACCTGAAAGAACTATAAATATAGATACGGCTAAATGACCAATTGATGTAGATTTTTGTATAAAGTATAGAATAAGGTCATTAGACCATTTGATATCGTGAGCTGTAGAATACCCATTAAATAATAAAGAATGATACAAAACTACCCATAACGCTGAAATTCCTCTTATCCCATCAAGAAATTCAAATCTTATCTTCATAAAAATATTTTCCGCAAAAGTAAAGTAAAATACGAAACCGTGAAAAAATAATAGTACTCTTAACTTTTATTAATAAATCTGTTTAGACTTTGATTATTATATTTCTAATATTTGAAAAAATTAGAATGATAACACAAGAGTAAAAGTGCTGTCCCACATATTGTGCTTTGAAGCACAAATCCAGAATTATTTATTGTATGAACTTGTAATTGATCAACTTGAAGAAGTTATTAATTTCTAAAAGAATAGAGTCGTGTAAAAAGTCACTCTTTTGATCATCCTAAAAAGTAAAAACCTCTGAAAATCAAATGATTTCAGAGGTTTTTTGTACCCAGGACCGGGATCGAACCGGTACTCCTAAGAACTGGTGTTTGAGACCAGCGCGTCTACCAATTCCGCCACCTGGGCTTGATGTTTACTTCAAACGTGATGTTTGTTTCAAATTGGTGTGCAAATATATAAACTTTTTTCAATGTTCAAAAGCTTTTTGAAGAAAAATTTTTAAAAATTGAGTTCCAAACCATCGTAGGCAAGGTGCATTCCGGGTGGAAGCTGCTTATCTTCAATATCATGTAGTCCTAAATGATGACTGATGTGTGTTAAAAATAATTTCTTTGGTTTTAGCTCTTCAAATAGTTTGATAACATCCGGAAGAATAAAATGGGCAGGATGAGGATCAAATTTTCTGATACAGTTTAATATCAGAACGTCCAGATTCTTCAGCTTTTCTTTTTCTGTTTCAGAAATGAATCCGGCATCTGTAATGTAGGCAAGGTTTTTAAATTTGTATCCGAAGACAGTAATTTTATAGTGAATCACTTCTACAGGAGTGATTTCCGTATCAAGTACCTGGAAGGGGGTATTTTTAATTTCATGAAGTTCAAAAGCGGGTGCTCCGGGATATCTTACATCAGCAAAAGCATAAGGAAATCTGTTTTTTATTTCATGGGCAACTCTTGAGTAGCAGTAGAGCGGAACATCTTTTCCACTCTTAAAAATCAATGGCCGCATATCATCAAGCCCGATTACGTGGTCATTATGTTCATGAGTTATCAACGCAATATCTACGGTATGTTCGTGGTTGGTAAGCATTTGCTGCCTGAAATCCGGACCGCAGTCGATCAGTATTTTTTTATTTTCTTCCGTAGTCACCATCACAGAAGATCGTAAACGATTGTCTTTGGGATTTTCAGAAGTACATACTTCACATGTACAGCCTATAACGGGTACACCTTGTGAAGTACCGGTTCCTAAAAATTTCAACTTCATTTTGTTTTGAGGTTGGTTTAATTTTGGTAAATTTACAAAAAATTTCATGTCCTAATGTATCAGAAACTAACTCCTAAACAAAAAGCATTAACAATTAATCTAGATCCTACTATTTATGGTACTTTCGCAGAAATTGGAGCAGGGCAGGAGACTGTTCGCCACTTTTTTAGAGCAGGAGGAGCTTCCGGTACGATTGCTAAGGCGATGTCTGCTTATGACAAAGATTTTAGTGATGCCATCTACGGAAAAGAAGTAAAAAACAGGTACGTTACCCAGAACAGACTTCGCAAAATGCTTCGGTATGAAGTAGCTTTGATTGAAGAGAGAATTTCAAGAGATAATAATCCCGATAGAAAATTCTTTTCTTATGCCAATACGGTAACAACCATCAATTTTGACAAAACTGTAAAAGGCCATGGCTGGGTAGGAATTCGTTTTCAGACCAAAGAAAATGAAGATTACAATGAAATCGTGATTCACGTAAAATTCAAAGAAAATGATGCTACCCTTCAGCAGGAAACCTTAGGGAACCTGGGGGTAAATCTTATTTTCGGGGCTTTCAATTATTTTGACAATCCAAGAACTTTAGTAGAATCTTTATACGATGATATTGCAAAAGACAATCTGGAAATTGATATGATCGATTTCAGCGGACCTGCTTTTGCATATGTCGATAACAGGCTGATGTCTCTTCAGCTGGTGAAAAATGGAATGACCGATGCGGTGATTTTCAATTCTCAGGGCAGTAATATGCTTCCAGCAGATGTATTATACAAGAAAAATATTTTCGCGGTAAGAGGAAGTTTCAGACCGGTAACGAAAGTAAACATTGATATGCTTAAAAATGGGATGGATATGTTTTTCAAAGATGCTATCTGTACCCATGAAGAAACAGAAGTTCTTATCGAGATCACCATTTCAAATCTGAGAGCAGACGGAGATATTGACGAAAGAGATTTCCTTGACAGGGTTGATATTCTTGCTAAACTGGGATACACTGTTATTATTTCCAATTTCTCCGAATACTATAGGCTGATTGATTATTTTGCATCTTACACAAGTGGGGATATTGGAGTAGCAATGGGAGTAAATAACCTGTTGATGGTATTTGACGAGAAATACTATAAAAATATGTCAGGTGGAATCCTTGAGGCATTCGGAAAATTTTTCAGAAACGGGATGAGAGTATATCTGTATCCTTATAAAGATCCTGAAACTCACCAATTGCTGGATTCTTCAAACCTGAAAGTAGAAGAAAACCTGAAAGAACTATACAAATATTTCAAACACAACAATCGTATTGTAGATATTACGAACTATAATCCGGAGTTTTTGGAAATTTACTCAAGAGAAATATTGAGAAAAATAGCATGTTGTGTGAAAGGCTGGGAAACTCAGGTTCCGGAAGGTGTAGCAGAAATGATTAAAGAGCGTGGAATGTTCGGATATAAAGAAGAACTTTCCCTAAAACAATTCTCTTAAAAAAATATATACAATGTCAGAATTAAAGAAAAGACTTTCCTCAATTCTTGAAAGTCCTAAACATAATACAGAAGAAAAACTTGAAAAAGTTTGCCACTTGTTGGATCAGGAAATCTCTTACTTCAACTGGACAGGTTTCTATTTCAAAAATGGAGATAAGGAAGAATTAATTTTAGGTCCTTACGTAGGAGCTCCAACAGATCATACCATTATTCCTTACGGTAAAGGAATTTGCGGGCAGGTTGCGGTTTCCAATGAAACATTTGTAGTTCCTGATGTGAACGAAGAAAGCAATTATTTAAGCTGTTCCATCGATACAAAAGCCGAGATTGTAGTTCCTATTTTTAAAGATGGAAAAAACATCGGTCAGATTGATATCGATTCCCATACGGTAGATCCTTTCACTAATGAAGACCGTGAATTATTAGAATGGCTTTGTAACGAAGTTTCTAAAGTTTTGTAATTGAATTTCAATCCGAATACAATATAGACTCCGGCTTTTACAGGCGGAGTTTTTTTATGATATTTGAAATGAAATGTATAACCGGAGATTCCCGGTATTACTATTCATAGATTATGGATTATAAGTGGTAATGACAAACATGATTAAAGGCTCATCTCCTGTGTTTTTGACAGAATGGTAGCCGATGGAACTGATAGCTGTGATGTCTCCTTTCTGAAGAATTTTACTTCGTATTGGTCCTCCAATTCCGGTTCTCTCAAGATATTCTCCGGTTCCATGTATGACCACGTAAAGTTCTTGTTCATTTCTTTGATTATGTGTATGAAACCCTGATTCATCACCCTTATTCAATAAAACCATATAGGCAGCCAGACGATTATGAGCTAATTCCTTCTGAGCAAACATCTGCAGCATATATACAGTTCCGTTTCCACCATACATATTCTCACGTTTATCCATTTGTGTGATGGTTCTTTCGTTCTTTTCAAATGCCATTACATAAAGATTGATGTATTTTGAAACTTCCTGAATAACGTGATCGAATTCTGCTCCCTCGGATAATATAACTGTATCGGACATGTGAGTTTAATGTTTAGAGTTTAAAGTTGATGGTCAAAAAAATTAGCTTTGCTGCATCAAATGAATTTCTGCAAGAAGTCCTTTAAAATAATTCTCGCATTTCGCAATATGAGTTCCATACCAGGAAAATGCTTCACCATCTACAATCATAATCTTTTTATCAGGATAGAAGGCCTGCAGTTCTTCAATATGTTTTTCTTTAAACGGAAACGGTTCAGAAGAAAGCATGATGACATCTGCATCCGCAAGATCGTCAGTCGTAATTTGAGGGTAACGGGTTTTATCCTTGAAAATATTCTCAAAGCCAATCTCTGATAAGATTCTATGAATAAACGTATCTGAACCAATTGTCATATAGGGATTTTTCCAGATAAGATAAGCTGCTTTTACAGGAGTTTCCAACTTGGTCTGATTCAGGATTTCATATATTTTAAGATTAAAAAGCTGCGCTCTTTCCTCCTTTCCGAAAAGTTTCCCGAGATTTTTAAGCAAGTAATAATTGTCCTCAATGGTTTCTACATTGGTGACTGTTACCTTGAAGTCATCCATCAAAGCTTCTACCTGATCTTTTACATTCTCTTCCTTATTGGCAAGAATGAGATCCGGTTGTAGCATTTTTATTTTCTCAATATTGATATTTTTGGTCCCACCGATTACTGATACATTTTTTATTTTATCCTGGGGATGAATACAGAATTTTGTTCTCCCTACAACTTCATTTTCGGTGAGTCCAAGGTCAAATAAAGCCTCCGTAATTGAGGGGACAAGTGAGACGATTTTCATATTGGCATGTTAGATGATGCCTAAAATTACAAAAGTTTTCCGGTTAAGAAAAGTCCGGCTACGGTAAAATAGATAATAAGTCCAGTAACATCCACCAATGTTGCTACAAATGGAGCAGAAGAGGTAGCTGGGTCAAGGTTTAATTTCTTTAAGACGAACGGGATCATAGAACCTGATAAAGTTCCCCATAATACAATGGCAATCAGAGAAACAGAAACACTCAATCCTACGTATACCCAATATTGTCCATAATCAAATAGACCTATCTGCTGCCAAAGCATAATCCGGATAAATCCGATCACTCCCAAAATAGCCCCAAGACATAATCCGGAGATAATTTCCTTTTTCATGACATACCACCAGTCTTTAAGACTGATTTCCTGAAGTGCCATTGCACGAATAATTAATGTTGCTGCCTGTGACCCGGAATTTCCTCCACTGGAGATGATCAGCGGAACAAATAATGCCAGCACAACAGCTTTTTCAATTTCTTTATCAAAATATCCCATTGCAGAAGCAGTCAGCATTTCCGAAACGAATAAGATAATCAGCCAAGTTGCCCTTTTTTTGATCATCTCAGTCCATGATGTCTGGGTGTAGGGAAGATCCAATGCTTCCAATCCCCCAAATTTCTGAATGTCTTCTGTATTCTGCTGTTCAATCTGATCAAGAATATCATCAATCGTTACAATTCCTACCAGCACACCGGCTTCCGTAATAATGGGAAGAGCGCCACGGTCATACTTTTCGAAATAAGTTACCGCATCCTCTTTGGAAGTTGTAGTGGTAATCGCCACGAAATGATTATCTGTAATATCAGAAACCAGCGTGTCTTCCTCTTCCAACAGTAAAGTTCCGATAGCAAGGTCATCAATCAGGCGGTTTCTTTCATCCACCACATAAAGGTAGTTCATGGTTTCCACTCTTTTTCCTACCTTTTTGATCTGCTGAAGACATCTTTTTACCGTCCATTCCTTACGGATCTGAATATAATAGGGAGTCATCAGACGGGCAATAGAATCTGAGTTGTAGCCAAGAAGCTTTATAGCAATTCTTCTTTCCTGCGGGTTAAGATGATTGATGGAATATTTGATAAGCTCATCCGGGAAGTCCTCGAAAAGAGCAGTCCTGTCATCCGGAGTCATAGCATTCAGAATTTCAGAAACTTCATCGCTTCCGATACTTCTGATGGTATCTTCCTGGAAATCAGGGTCAAGGTGTGAAAAAACTTCTGCTTTGTACTCTTTCGGAACCTTCAGGAACGCAAGCAGCCTCTCATCAGCAGGAAGTTCGCTGAGAGTTTCGGCAATATCGGCAGGGTTGAAGATAAGTTCGTCTCTAGAATTCAAAACGTGAATTTTTTTGGATATGCAAAAATAATTCAAATTTTTAAGACTAAGCAATAAACTGGGAAAATTAAGGATTAATTAAAGTTTAGTGCTTCAGTATAAGTACAAAAAACATCCGTCGGAACGGATGTCAAAAATTAAATTTAAAATTCCAATATTCTTTAAATTGGTTCACATTCTGAAGTAGGAATGTATGTACAGACAGCGTTTGTACAGCATTGGTATGGTCCGCAATCAGAATTGTCACCACACTTTTTTATTCCGTTTCCTTTAATATTTTTTTGCTCGAACCTGTTGAGCTTCTTAAGATTTGAATTTTTCATAATCATCAATATATTAAGGCTCTATCATACAATCATGATCAATACATTCTCCGTTACAGCAATATCCAACAGAGCAAGGTCTTGTTATGCTGCATCTGAACGGTCCGATACCACCATTAATTTGTTTGGCAGCTTCTCTGCTGAGTTTCTTTAAGTTTTTCATATAATTTAGTTTTAATGTTGTACTAAAATAATAAATATTTCTATATTATTCATTTGTTAATGAAATATTTTATTGCAAATCAATTTTTTATTTAATTTTTTAAATAAAAAAACACCTACAAGTGCAGGTGTCTGTAATGATCATATATTATTCCAGAGGACATGGATTGAGAACACAGATGTTGTTACAACATGATCCGCCCGGACATTGGTAATGTTCTGTACATCTTTTGAAAGGCCCGCTGCCTTTAATTTCCTTTTGTACTTGTCTGCTGAGTTTTTTTAGATTTTTCATGAGATTTGATTTTATGTGATTTATTTTAATTTTTTTTATTCAAGACAGATGAAGGGAGAACAGATTCCAAAACAACACCATCCAACAGTACACGGATTGCTTTCACTGCATCTTTCCATTGAGCCGCCGTTAATTTGCTTTGCTTTTTCTCGGCTGAGTTTCTTTAAATTTTTCATAAGATTTAGTTTTAAGGTTTGACTAAAATAGTAAAAAATATTTAATAATTCCTTATTTGGTGAAAATATTTAATTGTTAATCAGTAGTTTATAAAGTGTTTTAAATTAAAAAGCACCTGTTCATAAGTGTAAACAAGTGCTTTATTTAACATGAAAATATTTATAATTCAGGGCATGGGTAAGCCACACATACTCTGTGACAGCATGATCCACCCGGACATTCAAAATGGTATTGACATTGTGAAGACGTATGATAATTCCTAAGACTTCTTTCTGGCTGTTTCTGCCTCAGTCTTTTTAAATTTGAATTTTTCATAATAATTTAGATTTAAGATAAAACTAAACTAATGAAAGTATTCAAAGTATTGATATACATGTAGATATTATACGGGATAACGTCTATAAAAGAATTATGAATTTGACCGCTATGTGTATTAGTCTGCATGACAAAAATTCACAATTGACTTGCGAAGCAAAATTGACCATTGATTATCAAAGGTCTTATATTTAAACCTTAAAGCTCAGCTTCCGTCGGCTTCAGTTTTCTCAGTTTTTTTATAATTCCCTTTATGGCTCCTTCGGTTCCTATTTTAACTGAGTTTACTGTTGAACCCAATAGACGCATATTTTTTCGGTAAGTATCATAGTCTGTTTCCGTGACAAGATTTCCGTCAGGACCAAAAAGTTTCATGCTGACAACTACCTGATTGGAAAAAACATACTTTCCAAATCCTACTTTGAAATATCTCACTTTGGAAACAATAGCAAAATCAGCGTCGTTATTGATGCAGTAATCTGCAATAGTCTGCTTATCTATGCTGTCAAAGGGAACCTGAACTTCCGCCCGGAGCATTTTATTTTTTCTGTTGCTGAAATTATCGGAAACAGCATCAAAGAATGCATTGTTGGTAGGATCTTTTATCTCATCAATATCAGGCTCTACCTCGGGATTGAAGTACAGAACTTTTTTTATTTTGTCATCAGCAGCTTTCTGAGCTTTTACCGAAGTAAGGCCAATAAATAAAAAAGTGGTAATTGCTGTAAAGAATATAATTTTTTTCATTTGTAATCCGAATGCAAAATTACTGCCTTTTCGTTGGATGGCATAAAATTTATTAAGAAATTTTTAACATTTTTTTCTATCAAATTTGATTTATGAAATCAATAATGTTTGCAGAATCAAAAAATAGTCGTAATTTTGCACCCGTTACATAATAATCATTAAACAATATTGGAATGTACTTAACAACAGACAAAAAGCAGGAAATTTTCGCAAAACACGGAAAATCTGCACAAGACACAGGAAGTGCTGAAGGACAAATCGCTCTTTTCACTTTCAGAATCAACCACTTATCTCAGCACTTAAAGGCTAACCGTCATGATTTCAACACAGAGAGATCTCTAGTGAAATTGGTAGGTAAGAGAAAAAGTTTACTAGATTACCTTAAAAACAAAGATATCGCAAGATATAGAGCAATTATTGCTGAACTAGGTTTAAGAAAATAATCTATAAAGATTTTCAAAATAAAAAGCAACTTCGAAAGAGGTTGCTTTTTTATTTTAATGTTACCACAAAAGTCAAAAAAGGTATTTAAATTTTTGAAGTATTGATATCTATACACTGACGAATCTTTCAACTTAGTCACTCCGTAGGAATGCAGCCCTTATTATCCGTGAATAATTAAAAAAAATTCAACTACAACAAATATTACAGCCAAAGGTGCAAAGATTCCCCTCTCTCGGAGGGGTGGCGAAAATTCAAAGAATGGGGTATATAACTACTCAGCCTTTTTTCCAATCTTCCCCAAATGCGTATTCTGAAAGCTGTCCGGATATTTCAATCCATAGCCAAGAATTCTGTCAAAAGCTGAATGAGAAAATAAAATGGTTCCAATCACCTGTAAATAGGGCAGAGATAGAGCTGTTCCTGCAAGATAAACAACGATAGCAACTCCAAAGTGATGGAAGAGATTGTAAAAGAAAGCTCCTACTTTATTATTGATTATGTATCCCAGCATTGAAATGTCCGGAGCAAGGAATAGTCCTGCAAACCACCACCATGAATACCCTGTTTGGGCAAAAGCATAAATTCCTAATAACAGAAATGCTGCGTATTCAAGTTTTAACTGTATTTTCATTGTAATTGCATTAGGTTTAGGATAGGTTTCTCATTTCAGGAGAAAGTTACATGAATAGATATAAAAAAAGCGGAATATTTTGAGATATTCCGCTTTGTATATTTTTATATAATTTATTTTAATGCCCTGATTTGGCTTCAGTGCTTTCTACATGACCCAAATATTTGGTACAATATGCTCCAAATATGAGAATTACCAGATAGCAGAATACAGGAATGATAAATGAGTGCTGTACTCCAAACTGATCTGCAAGATATCCCTGGAAAATAGGAACAATAGCACCTCCCAAAATGGCCATTACCACCAAAGAAGATCCCTGGCTGGTATATTTACCAAGTCCTGAAATTGCTAATGTATAAATATTAGAGAACATAATAGAGTTGAAAATTCCGATTCCTAAAATACTGTACATTGCAAGCTCACCATGATTCACCATAGCAGAAATCAATAATACAACATTGATCGCGGCAAAGATGGATAATGTTCTTGCCGGAGCCGCTTTACCAATGAAAAAAGCTATGAAATTCAGAACGATAAATACAAGGAAAAAGCTGATCTGAGAGAAGGTAAGATTCACAATACTGAAGATCACAAGAAAAACAGCTCCTGCTGCTCCCAGCATGTAAACTGCCTTTTTGCCCTGACTTAAGGACTGATTTAAAGAGATTGCTCCCAGAAAACGACCGATCATCGCTCCGCCCCAATACATGGAAAGGTAATTTTTACTGATAATTTCATTAAAACCCATGATCTGAGGCTGCTCCAGGAAACTGATGATAAAACTACCCACCGCTACTTCTCCACCCACATAGCAGAACATAGCAAATACACCAAATTTCAGGTGGCTGAATTCAAGAGCTCCCCAACCTTTTACAATTTCCTCTTCACCCATCTGGAATGACGGAAGTTTAACTCTGGAAATCAATAAGGCTACCAGCAAGAGAATACCCGCGAAAATAAGATACGGAATTCTTGTTGCTACCGCACTGAATGATCCATCCGGAGACGAGAAAAATTCAAAAATAAGGTGGCCTCCAAGCACAGGAGCAATCGTAGTTCCGAATGCATTGAATGCCTGTGTCATATTCAGTCGGCTGGAAGCAGATTCTTCACTTCCCAGTAACGAAACATACGCATTGGCAGTGATCTGGAGTACCGTAAAGCCCAGTCCCAAAATAAACAAAGCTCCCAAAAACAACGGATAATACGAGAAAGTAGCTGCCGGATAAAACAGAACACAGCCGAAAGCTGCCAGAAAAATTCCGAACAGTATCCCTTTTTTATATCCTAATTTATTGATAGGATCTCCCTTCGTGATAGAGATCAAAAAATAAATCAGTGATCCGATAAAGTAAGCTCCGAAGAAACAGAACTGTACCAGCATGGATTCAAAAAAGGTAAGATTGAAAAGTTGCTTCAGATAGGGGATCAGGATATCATTCATACAAGTGATGAATCCCCACATAAAAAACAGCAGGGTGATGGTAATCAACGGAACCGTATAATTCCTGCTTTGAGATTGTACTTCTTTATTAATCATAAACATTTATTTATCTGGATAAGGATCGTTCCTTAACTTTTTTAGCCTACAGCATTGTAATTGGTGAAGTAGGGCAAATATAGGGATCAGCCTATTGGTTTGCAATAATTTTAATGGTTTTTATAATGAAATGTATGCTTCTTTTCGGTTTAGAATGTTATTTTCATTTTTTGAGACAATAATACAAAAACAACAGCATTTTTCAATGCATTATCTTCAGAAAAACACATTTCTGTTTTCACAAATAATGAATATGTTGAGATTACAGCTATAAATTTTGAATATTTCATCAACTGATAGCCAATTTTTTGTATTTTGACGACCTATTTATACAAGTGAAAAATTTAATATTTCATTATTATATAGTACCTTTGCACACGAAATTTAAAGAGTTTAAATATTAATTCATACTCAATACGGAGTATTAAGAAGACAAATTTATGAGTATACCTCAAGCGTTTACAGAAATGATTACTCTTGCAGATGGCAGAGAAATCACTATCGAAACAGGGAAATTGGCTAAGCAGGCTGATGGATCTGTGGTAGTAAAAATGGGCGGAACAATGCTTTTAGCAACTGTTGTGGCCAATAAAGAAGCAAATCCTGGTGTAGATTTTTTACCATTAACCGTTGATTACAGAGAAAAATTCTATGCAGGTGGAAGAATTCCTGGAAACTTCTTTCGTAGAGAAGCAAGACCTTCAGATCAGGAAATTTTAACGATGCGTTTGGTGGACAGAGTTTTACGTCCGCTTTTCCCTGAAGATTTCCATGCTGAAGTTCAGGTGATGATTTCATTAATTTCTTATGACGGAAAAACAATTCCTGATGATTTAGCAGGTTTGGCAGCTTCTGCAGCTATTGCTATTACAGATATTCCTTTCAACGGACCAATGTCTGAAGTAAGAGTTGTAAGATTTGACGGAGTGCTTTCTATCAACCCAAGTTACGAAGAATTGAAAAATTCTGAATTAGACATCATGGTTGGAGCTACTAAAGACTCCATCGTAATGGTAGAAGGAGAAATGAAAGAAATTTCTGAGCAGGAAATGTTAGAAGCTATTAATTTTGGTCATGCTGAAATTAAAAAGCAAATTGAAGCTCAGGAAAGATTAGCAGAAAAAGTAGGAAAAGCTTTCCCTAAGAGAGAATATTCTCACGAAAATCACGACGAAGAAATTCGTGAAAAAGTGTGGAAAGAAACTTACGATAAAGTATATGAAGTAGCAAGAACTCCATCTGGAAAAGAGGAGAGAGGAGAGAAATTCAAAGCTGTTCGTGAAGAATTCCTTGCTCAATACGGTGATAATGAAGAAGAATTGGAAAGAGTAACTCCTTTCGTAAAAGTATATTACCATGACGTAGAAAAAGAAGCAATGCGTCAGATGATCCTTGAAGACAATATCCGTCTTGATGGACGTGATCCTCAAACGATCCGCCCAATCTGGTCAGAAATTGATTACCTTCCGGGAGCTCATGGTTCTGCAGTATTTACAAGAGGTGAAACTCAGTCTTTAACAGCAGTAACTTTAGGTTCTGTGAAAGATGCAAATATGGTAGACAGCGTAATCACGCAGCACGACGAGAAATTCTTCTTACACTATAACTTCCCTCCATTCTCTACAGGTGAAGCAAGACCTCTAAGAGGAACTTCAAGAAGAGAAGTAGGACACGGTAACCTTGCTCAGAGAGCATTACAGGCCGTTATTCCTGAAGAAAATCCATATACAATCAGAATTGTTTCTGATATCCTTGAATCAAACGGTTCATCTTCAATGGCAACAGTTTGTGCAGGAACACTAGCACTAATGGATGCAGGGGTACAAATTACAAAACCTGTTTCCGGTATTGCTATGGGATTGATCACAGATGCAAAATCAGGTAAATTCACTGTACTTTCTGATATCTTAGGAGATGAAGACCACCTGGGAGATATGGACTTCAAAGTAACAGGTACTGCAGATGGTATTACAGCTTGTCAGATGGATATTAAAATCCAGGGACTTTCTATGGACATCATGGAAAAAGCATTGATGCAGGCCAGAGACGGAAGACTACACATTTTAAATAAAATTACTGAAACTATTTCTGAACCAAGAGCAGATGTGAAGCCTCACGCTCCGAAAATGGTGGTAATGGAGATCTCTAAAGACTTCATTGGTGCTGTAATCGGGCCTGGAGGAAAAATCATTCAGCAGATGCAGAAAGATACAGATACTGTTATTGCTATTGAAGAAGTAGGTGAAATTGGACGTATCGAAATTGCAGGAACAGACAGAGAGAAAATCAATGCTGCTGTTGCTAAGATTAATGAAATCACTTTCGTACCGGTTGTAGGAGAAGTTTACAATGGTAAAGTAGTAAAAGTAATGGACTTTGGTGCTTTCGTAGCGATTGCTAAAGGTACAGAAGGACTTCTTCACATTTCTGAAATTGAATGGGCTCGTCTTGACAAAGTTCCTTATGCTGAAGGTGATGAAGTAGAAGTGAAGTTCATGGGTTATGATGACCGTAAGAAAATGAAACTTTCAAGAAAAGTTCTTCTACCAAGACCTCCAAGACCGGAAGGACAAGGTAGACCAGAAGGGCAAAGAAGACCAGAAGGACAGGGAAGACCAGAGGGACAAAGAAGACCTGAAGGACAAAAACCACAGGGTGAAAGACCAGTGGAAAACGAAACTCCTTCGAACGAAGCTTAATAAGATTTATTCTTAAATATAAAAAATCCCTCAATTTTGAGGGATTTTTGCTTTTTATGTCATTGCGAAATGTATAGCATTAGAGTAATCTCACTTTTGGAAATTTAAAGGGAAATTTTGAAATTACTTCACCCTCGCCTCGTAATGACTATAATTATTAGCTTCCAATTCTCTGTTTCAGATCCTCAGCACCTCCCGTTTTTCTGGGCTGTCCATTTTTAGAAGAACCGAAATTGTAAGTATAAGAAAGCGTCACCACACGGGTATCTCTTTTTACTGCAAAGTTTTCAAGATAATCATTATAAACGGTTTGTCCTTTTATATTGCTCGTAAAGAACATATCAGTGAAAGATAACTTCAGGGTACTGTTGTTTTTGAATTTCTTCTGAGCTCCGATATTCAGATACCAATTAGGACTTATATCCAGATAAGCATACACTTCTCTTGCCTTATAATTCCCGGTGAGCTCAGCAGTGAAACCATTTCCTAGCTTGAATGAATTGATGCTGTTGATATTAAAAGTGAAGTTTCCTTTGTTATTGATCTGTGTTCCTGAAACATTTCCAGTGTATGATCCATAGTAGAAATTAGCACTGTTGTTCATATCCCACCATGGGGTCACTTTTACAGGCGCAATCAGGTTTAACCCGAAATAAGATACAGAATTTAAATTTTCAATAGTCTGTACTGTAACTACCTGTCCGTTTTCTACCACAGGTTTAAGGATATCTGTGATATTATTAGATGTTTTGCTGTAGCTTAATGTTGCAAAATATTTGTTGCTCAGGCTGTAAGTCAGTTCATAATTCATTGTGGTCTGTGCATTCAGATCAGGATTTCCTGCTTTAAGTGTCGTAGGATCAAGATAAAACTTAAAAGGATTCAGCTGGTTATAGCTAGGTCTTGTGATCCTTCTGCTGAAATTAACTTCAAGGCTGCTTTTATCTGTCAGATCATAAGAAAAAACGGCACTTGGAAACAATTGAGTGTAATTTCTTTTGTTGATTTGATTAGTAGTAATCTGGGTTCCTTTTACATTGGTGTTTTCCATTCTTAACCCTGCTGTCGCTTTGAACTTTTCCCATTTTTTAGAGACATTTCCATACACCGCATTAATATTTTCTTCGTAAATAAAATGATTGGTTTTGGCAAGATCAGGGATCGAAACTCCTGAGCTTGCATTGAAAAACTTCAGATCATTATCTGTTTTTACAAAGCTGGTTTTAATTCCCGTTTCCAGTTTCCATTCATGTTTAAAATTCTTGGTAAGATCAGATTTTAAAGAATAAATATTCAGCTTTCCATCCATATCACCTTTTATGATGTCCAGATTATTCGTTCCGCTGGCTATGTCATGCGTTTGGGTATCAAAACTTTGCAGTGAAGAGTTTGCATAATTAATGTAGTCGAAATCAGTAGAGATTTCAGAGCCTAAAGAATCAATCGTATATTTATGATTAAGGTTGAATGAAAGATTGGTCCAGCGGTCATTTGATCTGTTGACGGTGGTGAATGAGCTTTCAGGAAGATGGTTGCTTCCCAGTGTCACATTGGAATTATCTCCGTTCACATTGAATTTGTTTGAGATCAGCCCCATAGAAAATCCAAGCACATTTTTATCATTCAGATAATAATCCATTCCTGCCTTGGCAACATGGCTGTTGAATTTGAATTTCAGATAATTATCCTGTACATATGCTTTTTTAAAATTGTTGGCTTCATAGAAATTTCTGTCCAGTACCAGACCATTGTAAGCTTCTCTGTAGGCAAAGCTGTAATTTCCAAAAATATTGATTTTCTTATTTCGGTGGTTAATGCTGAAACTGTTATTGTTCTTCACATATTTACCCGTTCCTAACGAGGTGGAAACACTTCCGTTGGTTCCTTTTCTCTGTTCTTTTTTAAGCTTAATATTAATGATTGCAGATCCCGCTGCATCATATTTGGAAGATGGATTGGTAATGAATTCTATCTTTTCAATAGTGGAGGACGGAATTCCCTTAAGATAATTGGCAAGGTCGCTTCCGGTCATCGGTGTATTTTTGCCATCAATCTGAATCAGAAGATTTCCTTTCCCGCGGAGGCTGATATTATCATTATTGTCAATACTTACTCCCGGAGCTTTTTCCAAGACTTCAAAAGCAGAATTTCCGGTGCTTGCAATGCTGTTTTCAACATTCATGATCATTTTTCCGTCCTGTCTTTCAATAAGAGGTTTGGTTTTGGTGATCGTTACACCTTCAATAGATTTTACACTCAGGTCTATGGAAGGGAGCGTCGTATTTTCAGCTAATGAAATATTTTCCGAATGATAGACTTCAGCACCGTTTCTATTGATCTTTATCTGATAAGTTCCTTCTTTTAAATCATCAAAATTAAACTTACCATTACTATCAGCAATTTCTGTTTTGATTAGCTGATGATCTGCATTAAAGAGATTGATCTCCATCTGCTCAGTTTTTCCGGATTTTATATTTCCGGACAAAGACAAATTCTGCGTAGCCTGTTGGGCAGAATATCTGCTGCTGAACGAGGTCAGTATGCAGATAAAAATAAATGAGAGTATTCTGGTCATAGCGTTTTACTTTTTAGGGTTAAGACAGTTTTCTGAAATTTTCAGTAAAGCTGAATACATGACTTCCAGTTCCTCATTTTTAATACCCTTCAAAGCTGTTTTACGGTTCTTCTCCACAATATTCTGAACCTCTCTGATCACTTTTACTCCGGAATCTGTTACTTCCAGATTGGTTTTTCGGCGGTCTTCAGGATGAACATGTCTTGTAATGTATTCGGATTTTACCATTAATTCAATAATCCTTGTAACAGAAGCATTGTCTTTGAAAACAAGGTCACCAATCTCATTCTGGGTAATTCCCGGGTTTTCCAGAATCGCTTTGATGATAAGCCACTGATCAATTGTGATCGTATAACCATGGGCTTTCAGCTGCCGCTGAGCATAGTTTCTATAGGCTCTGATTGCTTTGTCTATGTTGTAGAATATAATTGAATTTAACTTTTCCATATTTTAGAATTAAATGATTTATCAATTATTGATATATCAATCAATTGGTAGAATCCCTTTTTATTTTGTTACAATTCCTGGAAAGTATTTTCAAAAAAAATTAAAAACGGCCTGTAAGTTATTCCTGTTTTGTCTTTGTAGAGGCGTTTTTCGACCCTGAAGTAAAAGTTATATTTTCTGTAGTCTTGAATAATCTGTCGATTTGTTTTCTGGTATAAACATCCGGAGAAGCTTTGTAAAACTCACTGATCAGGTCCAGTGAAGTAGGCTTTCTGGGATAATGATTGTTGTTGAGAAAGCTTTTTAAGGCCGTATTCACCTTCTTTTCACCGATTAAATTGCTCAACTCAACCATTGCGGCAGCTCCTTTGGAATAAGAAATATGAGGAACTTCTCCTGTTGCTTTATAGATGGGAACATTTTCAGACAGTCCTTTTTCATTATCATAGATTTGCTGATGCACTTTGATTCTCTCCATCATTTTTTCTCTGCCGTGCATTTTCTTGTAAAGCATCATTTCCGTATACATAGCCAGTGTTTCGGTAAGCATCACAGAACCTTCTCTGTCATCGGGATTGATCTGGCTGTTTCCCCACCAGAGATGGGAGAGCTCATGACCTGCCAGTTCATTGATGACATCCTGCTTTTTATCTGCCTGTATGTTGGCATGAAAAATCATGTCTTCCGGCATAAAGACCGCAGAAGGATAGGCTGTAGCCGCAAAACCTTTGGTAAAAGATGAAATCTCTGCAAAATTGATGGTCTTAAAAGGATATTGCCCGAAATTCTGCTGGCAGTAATCTAAAGTAAGTTTGGCATTTTCAAGAAGGTGATCTACGTTTTCATAATGTTTTTTATGATAAAAGATATTGATGGTGATTCCTTTATAGTTCTCACTTTTTATCTCATATTTTGCTGATGAAACCGCAAACCGGAAAGGAATCTGACCTGCTTTATACTGGAAATAGTGACGCCCGGATTTTGTCCATTTCTTTACCAGATCTCCTGTACCTATAACTGTTTGATTCCCTTCAGTAGAAACGGTCATATTGAGATTAATAAAATCCTTTTTTACCACTTCAGGAGCTTCAGGTTTCTTCAGTGCAGTAAGTTTTCCCAGTTTGAATTGGACGCGTTGCTTTTCATCCTGAATTTCATAATCCTTTTGATAGCCGATGGTGGGATAATACCTGCTAATCCTCATAAAAGCCCCGTCTTCAATAATAGCATTAAAAGACTGGTGACTGTTTACAGCAAACCATTGGTAGGAAAGAGTGAAGTTCAGGGAAGCTGTTTCGCCCGGCTGAATAGCTTGTTTTAATGATACTTCTGTAGTTTTTTTATCAATTTTCATTGTTTCAGTACCGGATGTCAATACAGCAGATTCAAGCTTTAGATCCTCATTAAAATTAACGAGTATTTTGTTGATGGGCTGGCTGGTTTGATTTGTAAGGGTGTACTTTCCTACGATCTGATAGGCGTTTTCCGAAGGATAAAGCTTAATTTCTGTTATAATATCAGAGATATCAGGCTGTGGAAGGTTTTCGTATTTCCGGAAGTTTTTTTCATATTCTACAGAACTTAAGATGGCCTGGTCTTTATCTTTAGAATCATAACCTTTCATAAACAATATTCCTGCATAGATTCCTGAAATCAACAAAAGAATACTGAGGCCGGAAGTAATGGCAGAGATTTTTTTAATCTTTATTAAACGATTAAATACCCATAAAATACAGATGACACCCGCTCCGAACAGAAGTCTTTGTGCAAAAGCCTTTTCATAAATTCCATAGCCGCTAAAATCACTGTAAGTACCTTTAAAATCTGAAAAGATTCTGAAAAGAGGGTAGGAGATGATTTTTCCGGAAACAGGACCTGATAATGTAAAAACTGCGAGAATAGAAATACCGAGTGCAATGAACTTATTGGGAATCCGGTCATTAATCAATAAAATCAATCCTGAAAATAAAATCAGAGGAAAAGTATTGAAAAGGAAAACGCCGAGATAAGCATTCCAGTCGATATGAAAATACTGATAAACAGCCTGAAAGATAATTCCCTGAGCAATTAAAATTCCTGTAAAGAAAAGCAGCAGAAGGCAGATTGAAATAAAATGTCCGGTTAATCTGTTTTTTGAGAAATAAGTACTGTTTTCAATCAGGAAAAATCCGGAAGATCGGCTTCTCCAGAATATATCATTCAGAAAATAAGCTGAAATAAGAAGACCAAGCAGATGAAAGTTCTCTGAAATAGTTGTTGCCATAAGTCCCGAACCGGTATATTTCTGCGGAAGACGGATTCCTTTTTCAATCTCCGCATACATTTCCATGCCGACACAAAATAATAGGAGGATAGAGACTGCAGGAACAGCAGTACTCTTGAACAGATAGGTAAGATCGGTTTTCACAAAAGAAAATACAGCCCTAAAAGAAGCCAGTCTATCAAAGCTGGGTGAAACAGAAGAATACTCTGATTGACTTGTTTCGGATATTGGCGGGATAATTCCCATTGTTTTTACTTTCTGCCCGGATGTATTGGAGAATGAGAATAATCTGAGTGAAAGGAGAAGAATTCCAACTGATATAAAGATAAATAAGAGCCTGTTGAACAGCAGATAGCCCGTAAGAGGAACCATCTGAATATTTTTCTGATGCGAATTAAGGTTACGGGCTTCCATGAAATAAGCAGACAGTCCAAAAGGATCAATCAAAGCTGAAAGCTGCTGCGTTTCTAAGGACTGAGGTAAGCTTCCTGCCATAAAGGGAGAGTTGGAAAACAGTAAAATAATCATATAAAATACATACAGAAGCAATCCACCCACTACAACCAGCAGTTTTTTTCTGACAATAAATGAAATGAGAAAAAGAAAACTGCAGACAAACAAGCTGTTGATAAATCCAAAGATCAACAATGGGTAGATGTAATGTATGATATTAAAACCCTCCTGCATTTCACTTCCGGTTCGCATGATTTGTCCTATGAGAAATCCAGTCATCAGAAATGAAAAACTTATCAATGTCTGAAGAAAATAAGCGGTGAATTTTCCTTTCAGATATGTGAATTTTGAAAACGGAAATGAAAACAGGATATGGTCAAATTTTGAATCCTGATCTTTAAAAAGCAGCTGTAATGCATATACGGTAGCGAAAAAAATCACGGCGAGGCTCAGCATTCCGGTCATAAAACCAATGGTGTAGGGTGAATTCAAATAAATACCTTCTCCTACGGATAGATTGAACTGGCTGCCGCAAAAGATGCCCAGACCTATTAAAAGTAAAGCCATAAGATAAGTGAGCCAGTGCTTGGTGGTGCGTCCGGCTTCAAATAAAAATATTGTGTTCATGATTAAGGTTTTTGAGTAAGTGTATGGAAATAAACGTGTTCCAGTAAAGGGGTTACAGAACTGAAATCTTTAGGAGAATTTTCAGAAAATACGGTAATGTGAAGTTCTCTTTCAAGAAGCTGCCTGCTGATGATTTCATAGCTGGAACTATACGTTTCCAGTTCGGTTTTGTCAATAGGTTTTGACCAGATTTTGTTTTCCAGTTCTGTTATTAATTTTCCCGGATTTCCTTTTCTGAGAATCTGCCCATGGTTCATTACAGCCATTTCCGAACAGAGATTTCTGACGTCTTCAACGAGATGCGTGGACAGAATGACGATAACATCCTGGCTGATATCATTGAGCAATGTATTGAACCGATTGCGCTCCTCCGGATCTAATCCTGCGGTAGGCTCATCCACAATGATGATTTTCGGATTCCCTAATAATGCCTGGGCAACGCCAAAACGCTGTTTCATTCCTCCAGAAAATGTATGTACTTCTTTTTTAGCAAAATCAGAAAGGTTGACTTTTTCCAACAGACTCAGAATTTGATTTTTACGCTTACTTTTATTGGTAATACCTTTCAATATGGCTATATGTTCCAACAGATCATAGGCTGAAACTTTGGGATATACTCCAAAATCCTGAGGAAGAAATCCCAGATTTTGTTTGATATAATCAGGATTCTTAATAATATCCACTTCATTGAAAACCAAGGTTCCTGATGTTGGTTTCTGAAGTCCCACAATAGTTTTCATCAGAGATGATTTTCCTGCTCCGTTGGGTCCAAGCAGTCCGAACATTCCGTTTTTGATGTCTAGAGAAATGTCTTTAATGGCTTGAAAACCATTTTTGTAGGTAAGACTGAGGTTGTTGATAGATAATGTATTCATAGTGTTGTGTTTGGGGAATAGAAGTACAGGCGGCCTTTCGGCAGCTGGTTTTAGAAGTCAGACATTAATGGCTGGAAGATGGAAGACAGAAGTTAGATTGGGAATTTTTACAGGCCCATTCTCAAATACTCACACTCTCAAACTCTCACCAGACTACTCTTTAAATTCAAGAATATCTCCCGGCTGGCATTCCAGGATTTTACAGATGGCTTCAAGGGTATCGAAGCGGACACCTTTGGCTTTGCCGGTTTTCAGGATAGAGAGGTTTACGGGCGTGATACCCAGTTTTTCTGCCAATTCTTTACTCTGCATTTTTCGTTTGGCAAGCATCACATCTAAGTTGACTATAATTGGCATTTTAAATAAATAGGTCTTGTTCGTTTTGCAAATGTAGTCCTTGCTTAAAGATATTCGCAAGAAACAGACAGAAAATTCCAAGCATAAAGTGAATAAACACCAGTCCCCATATCATACTTTCTACTTCCACAAAGAAACTCGCGATAATAACCAGTGGAAGCGGGATGAAAATATTATAAAGGTAAAATTTCTTAAGCCGAATAATATTTTCCTGAGTAAACAGTTTCTGCTGGAAAAATACTTTGAAAACCCTGGCTGATAACCAGAAAAAGATTCCATAAGTAATGAGCACCAACATAAAAGAAAAGATCATGTACGGATAATTGTTTTCGATATTAAGAAACGGCTGTTCTGTAAACGGATAATTGATGTGAAGGAACTTTCCCTCTTTGTAAGGCGTAACCGCAAATCCGGTGATAAGGCAGAATAAAGAATACACAAAAGTGATCAGATATCCGGCTGAAAGTAAGGAACAGATATAAAATAAAATCTTTGAAATAATTTTAGTCTGGTTCATGGTATGAATAGTAATTAATATTGCAAATGTATAATTAATTATCGTAAAACAATAATTAATTTAAATAAAATTTTATCCTCCAAAACTTAAATCTATCAATTAACTGGAAGAAATAGTGTGATAATCACCGTTTTTAATTAATTTTAAATAACAAAAAAATTGAAATCATGGCTTACAGTACTGAACTTGCCGACCGGGTACGTGAACGGCTTTCGATGGAAAATAATATTGAAGTTCAAGAAAAGAAAATGTTCAGCGGCCTGTCTTTTTTGGTGAATGGAAAGATGTGTATCAACATCAGTCATGATAATCTGATGTGCCGCTACAATCCGGAACTGGAAGATGAGGCTTCGGAAAAGAATGGTTTTCTGCCGATGATGATGAAAGGGAAACAGTTAAATGGATATTGCTATGTAGAACCCATTGGTTTTAAAAAAGCAGATGATTTTGAATACTGGATCAAAATATGTCTTGATTATAATCCGGTGGCAAAAGCTTCGAAAAAGTGAGTGGGGTTGGGATTCGGGGTTCGAGTTGGTGAGTTTGAGAGTGGGAGCGCTGAAGTTCAACAGTCCCACCATTCATAACCCATCATTTATAATTCATCATTATCATATAAGTTTTTCCTTATCTGAACTAAGATTTTTGTCGTTTTTTCCAAATCCGGGAAGTCAGGAAGACTGGATCTGGAATAATGATCTTCTATAGATTGAATCAGGTTTTCTGCCTTTTCCATAACGCTCTCATAAGACAGGTTTCCCGCTTTGATATCTAATAGTTCGTCCCGGTTTTCTACACGGATAGTCAGTGAACTGGTTTTAAAAATCTGTTCGCAGGACTGCAGCAGCCGGATGGTGTGCATCATATTCTTGCTGTCATAATTCTGTCCATGAGTCTGATTGACGTTGTAGCGGTCTTCATTGCGCTCAGCTACCCATTTCCAGTATTCCCTGTAGTCTTTGCAGTAAACAGAGTAGGCATCCAGATTGCAGAATAAATAAGCAATTGGTTTTTCATTTTTAGGAACGGATGATACGGAAACCTGATTAGCTTCTTCATTCTGAATAATTCCTTTATATCCCAATGTTCCCGATTCATCATAAAATAATGCGAACATTCCTTTTGTATGGTCAATGTTTGTTAATCCACATTTCTCCTGAATTTTCTCATTTTCCCAAAGCCATTGTTTTAATGGTACAGAACCTTGTCCATCAAGAATGAAACAGAAATCGAGGATTGATTTTCTTTCTTTATCTATCGGATTTAAAATCTTCTTATTGAGACCTTTTGCCTTTTTGATCTGTGAAACAGCATATCCTGCAAAGGTGTCTTTACATAGTTTTGACAGGAAATCTTCAGTTTTCAGTAAATCCATCAATGGATGTCTGTATTGAATACAATCCTCAGGGCTTGCCATAATTTCCAGAATATTAGGATTGTTTTTCTGAAGCAGTTCTACAAACCTCCCGATTTCATAATACGTAAGATCATTTGTCTCATTGGAAATCTGTGGAATATAATTCAATCCAAAGAAATCTTCCTTCGGCAAATAATACACCCCACGGATATCTGTATCAGAATTCTCTGTTGCCAGCCCGAAAGCCCGGCTTCCGGAAATGGCTTCAAAGAGGAGGAGGTTTTTGTTTTTTAAGTCTGAAATGGTCATTTTAATTATTCAAATAAAAGTTTTTTAATAAATGCTATTTTTTGGTAGGTAATAATGATATCATCAATTTTAATTTCTTCTATATCATGGTGTGAACGGCCTGCAACATATCCTGTTTTATCTCCATTAATTATTAAAAATTCTTCGCCACCACAGATCTCAAATGTGAAAATGCCAATATAAAAAGGGTTTGCTTCAAATTTTTTAAGACACTGATTCAAAAAAGAAAGATCAATTTGGTCTGAAACAAATTGTTTCTCAAGCAGAGAATATTCATAGTTACCTTCATTCAACATATTCTGAAGTGTTTCAGATTCAGTTTGTAAACTTGCATATTGAGCAATAACAAATTCTATAAATTCCATTGTATAGAATATCTTAAAATCGTCAGCGTTTTTAAGTGCTTGATAGTAAATATTGGTCGATTCATCATGAAATCTGGCAAAATAACTTTGCATAATTTTAGGAATTATAATGCCATATTGTGATTCGATACTATCACAATGTCTGATGAATGTGTTTTCCGGATTCATTAATTCAAATTTTTAATACATAAGGTGAGTTGAGCGATACTTTTTTTCAGACTGTTGCTGTCTTCTGTATATAATATATGGGAGAGAACGGTTATATTTTAATTATTATGCAAAATAAGCTTTGTATTATTTTCTATTTCAATATCTCCCTAAAAACCCTCTCCATCTCCGTCTTATCCGCCTTTCCTCCTGATAAGTTTTTCGATTTTTCTTCATTTTCAGCGATTGTTTTCTCCAGAAATTCAAACAGTTCCCAATCGTTTGGATGGTAGTAAGATTCTCCTTTGGTTGCTTTTAAGGCAACGAGATCTTCTATTTTTCGTCTGGTTGAATTATCTGTTAAAACAAGCAGATCACTGAACAATACAGGCGGAACCGTTCCTTTTTCTATGATCCATTTTCCTGTTAATGTTGTTCTTAAGCAATAAAAGTAACTTTTTAATTTTACTTCATCACTTCTGCATGCTTCCAGATATTTCTTGCTCATGCTCAGATAATGATAAGAAACCGCTACCGGAGAAAAGCAGGCATCAGCTAAGGGTTTAAAGAGTTCTACAAACCTTTCATCCGCTTTATAAACGATAGGAGAATAGAACCAGCTCAGCAAAGCTGCGTTCGATTTCAGCAACAGGTGAAAAGTCTTTCGCAGATCCCAGCCGGAACCGTCCAGATCATCTTCTGTCATAAATTCTATGGTTTCATCCTTATCCCAGGGAGAAAGATACCAGTCTTTTTCATGACGGTATATAAAACGTATATCATAATCACTGTCAGGAGACGCAAAACCCCATGCTCTGCTCCCTGATTCTACGGCAAGAAGGACTTTTACGCCCCGACTTGCCTCAACTTCTTTTATTTTTTCAAGTATTTTTGGTGTCATTGTTTTTCATTTATAATGCAAAGTAAGTGATTTTATACGCAATGTACTTGCGTAGTTATTTTGAGTTGCGAGAGTTTGAGAGCGAGAGGGGATTTTTAGCCTCCAGGTTCTAGCATCTGGCCTCCAGCCTTTAAAAATTACCAACAAACAATACAAAATATCCCTCATTTCACTAATATTGCACTTCTTCTATTAACATAACTACATTTAACATCCATGTTATCATCAGAATTACGGCATAAAATTGATTTTAAAACAAAACCATTAGGAGCATTAGGACATTTGGAACACCTTGCACACAAAATCGGAATGGTTCAGAAAACCACTTCACCACAGTTATCAAATCCTCATATGGTAGTTTTTGCGGCCGATCATGGGATTGCCACAGCCGGGGTAAGTGCCTACCCACAGGAGGTAACGTATCAGATGGTCATGAATTTTCTGGGTGGAGGTGCGGCCATCAATGTTTTTTGCAGGCAGAATGATATTAAAATTAAAGTTGTAGACGCCGGAGTAAATTTTGATTTTCCGGAAGGCCTGAATCTGGTGGATAAAAAAGTCAGAAAGTCCAGCCGTAATATTCTGGAAGAACCTGCCATGACTTCCGAAGAATATCAGCAGGCGCTTAAAAATGGAAAAGCAGTGGTGAATGATATTGCGAAAAAAGGCTGCAATATTATCGGCTTCGGTGAAATGGGAATCGGGAATACTTCCGCTTCTTCATTGATGATGAGCAAACTGTTTGACATTCCAATTACAAACTGTATTGGACGCGGAACAGGTTTGAATGACCATCAGCTTCAGAATAAGATTCATATTTTAACGAAAGCCATAGAAAAATATCCGGCTGAAATGAGTGAGGATGAAATTGCTCAAACCTTTGGCGGATTAGAAATTGTACAAATGATCGGAGCAATTGAAGAAGCTTATCACCATAACATGCTGATTATGGTAGATGGATTTATTGCAACGGTAGCTGTAGCCACGGTCTGGAAAAAGAATCCTGAGATCCTGAACAACTGTATATTTTGCCATGTAAGTAATGAAAATGCCCATCCTCAGCTATTGGGACTGATGAGGGAGAAAGCTATTCTAAATCTCAACCTGCGTCTTGGTGAAGGAACAGGCTGTGCATTGGCCTATCCCATTATTCAAAGTGCAGTTAATTTCCTGAATGAGATGTCAAGCTTTGAAGATGCTCATATTTCCAATAAATCATCTTAAATTTTATGATCATAATAAAGGGGCAATGAAGCCCCTTTTATGGTATAGAAAATGAAAACTATTAGTAAGTTTTAGCAATATCTTTCCCTGTAAACATCATACGTACAGGTTTGTGCTGAATAGCATCTTCATTGAAGTTATAGAGTTTAAATATCAGATCAGTAGGAATATATCGGTATAAACCATCATCAACTAAATATATCTTACCGTCGTTGGTATTTTGTACCAGTTGGTTAGCTGAAGTGATATCAGGTCCTCTATCTCCAGTATAGTCATTGATATTATTAACTTTCAAAATCTTCCAGTCTTTAGGTTTCCCTGTTCTTGGATTCGGTTTGAAATCAAATAATCCATTGACAACAGACCAGGATTCAATACGTCTTAAAGTACTTTCAAAGACAATGTATACCGCTCCTGTACTGTTATCCTGGAAAAACTCTCCGTCACGGATTCTGAAAGCTTTAGGCTCTGATTCTTTCAGATAGAAAGAAATACCTTCGTAAACAAATCCATCTTTTCCGTCTCCCAGTTCATTCTTATCTCTCGTGTAAAAGTGGGTCTTTTTATCAGCATTAAAATACCTGTAGATCGGAAAGCTTCCCGGCTCATCACCGTTGTAGCTGGTACCAAGATCTCTTTTCTCCCAATAACTTTGTCCGGCAAATTCATTAGGATTGGTGGTTAATACCAGATCATTACTGCCTGTGTGAAACCAACTTGATATAACGGCACCGGGACCATCTGCAGACCCCAACAATCTCTCCTGAAAATAATAGCTCAGTCCAGGATAGGATTTAGGAAGTTCAGATGGTAAAGGAGAGGTATTGTACAGATGTTTTTTGGTAAGATCACTGTAGAAACCGTAAATAGGATTGGTTAAGTAAAAAGATTTGGACCAGATTCCCGCAGGTGGAGGAGTTGGTGTATCCGGATTATCTCTGAAGCCTCCTTTTGCTAATTTGTTAGGAGCAGATCCGTTAAGAGTTTGCGACTCATTTAAACTTTCCAGTTCATCACCCGGAGCTGAACAGCTAGCCAGGGATATAGCGCATAATGCAATGAAATAAGATTTTTTCATTTGATTTTTTTCATGGTTATTACGGTGCAAAAGTATAAATACTGCCGGGTTTAAAGGATAAATCTAACGTGATAAGATTCATGTTTCTCATTTTTTTAATCGATCTCTTTACCATTGTTAAAAGCTTTCCTAATTTTACAGGAATTGATTAAACCAGTTTCAATATTTAAAACCAACAGATGAAAGTCCTCAAAAATGAACTGATCTATTTTGCAACAGCCCTGATGTTTTTTACAAGAATTCCGGTTCCGTTTACCATTCCGTATTCCAGTGAGATTATGAATAAATCTCAAAAATACTTTGCATGGGTTGGGTTGGTAATAGGATTCATTAATGCATTAATTCTTTATCTTTCTATGATGCTCTTTAATCTTGAAATCGGGATTGTTGTAATGATGATTTCCAGTGTTTTGCTAACCGGAGCGTTTCATGAAGATGGCTTTACGGATATGTGCGACAGTTTCGGAGGCGGATATGGAAAAGAAAAAATCCTGACCATTATGAAAGACAGTCGGGTAGGGGCGTACGGAACTATTGGTATTATCCTGCTTTTTGCTTTGAAATTCTACAGTATTCAGGCTTTGGGAGCCGTTGCACCATTGAGAGTTTTAGGTATTATCATTTTAGCTCACACTGTAAGCCGATTTATTTCGGGAACAATGATTTATACCCATCAATATGTGACTGATATTGATGTCAGCAAATCGAAACCTTTAGCTAATAAGCCCTTGGATAAAATGGCTTTATGGATAGGCTTTATCAGTATTTTAATTGCATTTACCCTAATTCCTGACTGGCATTTAATTTTCGCTTTTGCTCTGGCGTATCTGGGGAAAATGTATATGGGCTGGTATTTTAAAAAACATATTGGCGGGTACACCGGAGATTGTCTTGGATCTGTACAGCAGGTTTGTGAAGTTTTATTTTATTTAGGAACAATCATCGTATGGAAGTTCATTTAATCCGTCATACTGCAGTAGAAAATCCTGAAAACCTGTGTTATGGTTTTGCTGAAATGCCTTTAAGAAAAAATTATATTGAAGATTTTAAAACGTTAGCCATAGATAAGGATTATGACCTAATTGTTTCAAGTCCTTCTGAGCGCTGCCTTTTTTTAGCTGATTATTTTAAGTCTGAATATCAAACAGATGAAAGGCTTCGCGAAATGAATTTCGGGAGCTGGGAAATGAAAAAATGGACTGATATTCCGGAAGAAGAAATTAATCCCTGGTACAAAGATTTTATTCATACAAACGCTTCAGGAGGTGAAAATCTTCTCGAAATGCAAACCCGCGTTCTCAGTTTCTGGAATGAATTTATTCAGAGAAAAGATATAGAAAAAGCGCTCATCGTTACCCATGCCGGAGTCATTCGTTTGATTCTTCAGGCTGTACTTCAGTTTCCGCTGGAGAATATGTTCAGTATTCAGATTGATTATGGAAAAAAGACCATTTTGAACGTTAAAAACGAAATACTTTCAATTAAAAACATCAATATATAGTTCTCACTTTCTATAAAAAAAAACCGCTATTGAAGCGGTTCTTGTGTTTAATATATTTTAAAATCTTCTGAATGGTCTTACCCTAACCATGTTGTAATCTTTGTTGTATTCCCACATATACCCAGCATATCCATCCAGAATTCTTGCCGAATTACCACCCGGAATTTCAGTAGAGCTCCAATAATACTTTTGTGACACATCATTCCAAGGGTTTGAGGCAATATTGTAAACATTCTTGGAACTTTTATAGAATGCCATCAGTTCTTCTTCAGATGGTAAAAACCAGTTACCAATGCCATTTACAGTATAATTAGCACATAATCTCGCTGCACAATTAGCATCTGAACATTGAGAAATAATTCTAGTTGTATTAGCAGGCCCTGATCCCATTACAGTCTGAGTTTGATTGATAATATTAAATGTACATCCCCATTTAATTTTATCAGAACCATTATAGGTAAGGTTGGCAGGCGCAGCTTCCAAATATCTCCAGCCGTCCGTAAACTCTCCTTTATCATAAAAAACATATCCCCCTGAAGCACCAATGGCACCGGCTGTTTTAAATGTTTTCTCGTCCGAATAATAAACCTGTGCACCTTCTTTTACATAAGATCTTACATAATAAGTGGTGTTCGGGAGTAATGCTGTAGCTTCCAGTTCGTATGCTGAATAATTATTAGGATTTGATATTTTGATGATTTGTCCGTTTGATATATTAACTCCCGTACTGGTTCTGTAACAGAATCCTTTTTCATCAGGATAGAATGCTTCAAGGTAATTTACCGAAATATCATCAGTACTTAAAGTGGCTGATGTGGTATATATTGCCTTAGCCATTTTGAAAGTAATATCCATCTTTGCAGGAGTAACGAAGGTCACATTATCGCCATAAATAATATCACCATTATTAGCTGCTACATATGCTCTTACATAATAAGTCGTTGATTTTTCAAAATCAGTACTATAAGTTGCCGTAAGTTGATAATCTCCTGTGGCATTAGTATATTCTTCAATCAGTTTTGAATTGCTGATGGTTGGGTTGATGTTTTTGGACCAGCAGAATCCGCGTTTTGAGTATCCCGATCCGGAAGAGGTTACTGTACCTGCAAATTTGAACTGTGCATTGCTGAAAGAAGGTTTGCCGGTTACTACTTTTGGAGAGGCACTTGCATTGTTGTTTGCGCCATTGTCATCATCCCTGCCACCGTCAGATCCACAAGAAGTGAGCACAAAGAATAAGAAGAAAAATAAAAAATTTTTCACGAATAAATTTCTTTTCATGAGTGTTTGTTTAGATTATTAGTTTTTATACATTTAAAAGTTGGCAAATATATAAAAAATAATAATATTATTTAGGAAGAGTAATGTGCTTGTTAATGAGAATATTTTATAAGCTGAGTTATGGTTAAAACGCCACCCGATGTGATCAGATGGCGTGATTGAATTTATTTAAAAATCCTGATAAAACTATCTTTTTCCAGGCTTTCCAGCGAGAAATCAAAATCTGCTTCCGCTTTTTCTGTGGTAATTTCTGCTCCAAGCTCTTTTATAAGATCATTGAAAGGCATGGCTTCATACCATTGCTGATACAATGCGCTTGTTGCCATCGCAGATACTTCAGTATTTCCTGAAACATGAGAATGTCCGGCTCCGAAATTCAGCAATACGAAACATTGTTTTTCTTTTTTTGTCACCAGCATTCCCAGAATCATTTGCTTCTGAACAGAATTACATTTTGCCTCGGCAAAGAGATGGTTAGGATTCATCATATACTCGTAGGAAATATCATCTCCTTTTCCGATAACGATCTTATATCCACAATTGGCATCTCCGCTGAAAACGTTGTTCATGACAAGTGTTGGTGCACAATGCCCTTTATTGGCATAAAGATATTCAACAGCACCGTTAGGAGCAGAAGTCATATCTCCGGAATACATCAATTGTCCGTCACCATGATTATAAGCAGCATTCCAGCCTATTTTTCCAGCAATATTTAACCCTGAAAGATCTAGGTCATTAGCCCCCCATTTGTCTTCCCAATAAATACCTACAGCCAGTCTTTCACCATAAAAACGGGTTCCGGTAGGAATATTTCCAACGAACATTTTTTCAGAAGTTGGCAATGCAAATTCTACATTCTCTGGGAAATAGAATTTCTTTCCGGACAAGTTTTCATATTTCAGTTTCAGAAAATCTAAAATAAATTCATAGTTGAACTGATTCACGTAAGTTTCATTACCTTTTTTCACCCATGATTTTCCATTTCTGACTCTGTAGACAAAAGTATCCTGACCATACATTCTTGAATAACATGCTGACAATGCTTTAAATAATGCAAATGGTGTCGCATTTTCCAGCCAATGCCAATCACTGTTTTCCAGTAATGTATTTGTAGCCTCATTCAATGGGTTTGAAATCAATGGTTTATGATTTACTTTAGAAAGCTTTGAAATTTTATTGATTGCTTTGGGAGCTCTGTTTTTATAAGCAAGGAATAACGGCTTAAATCTGTTAAAAATTTCTGCCAGTTTTTCCATACCAAAACTTTCAAAGAGATAGGTTGGGTTAAAATTACTTTGCTTAATTAAACCAATCAATTCATCGTTTTTGATTAAAAGTGTGGTATTGGTTGTTTTATAAATAACATAACGGAAAAATTCAACAGGATTTTCAGGATAAATGTCATATCGATCAGCTATTTTTATGATAGCTTCCTTATTTCTGATGTTTTCTTTTCCTGTGAAATCATATTCCAGTTCCGAATGCAGAATATGCAGCAAGTCATCAATGGTTTCTTCTTTCAAAGCAATCCCGGACTTCAGAAGAGAAAGGCATTTTTCCTGCATTTCTTCTACAGAGTAGGCTTTGATGATTTTAAAAACCAGCTTTGTCTCAGGAATATTCAATATTTCTTTGGGAATGTAAATTTCATTCTGAAAATTACTTCCATAGGTTGAAATATAATGTCGGACCTGTTCAAAAAGCAATTCAATTCTCGAAGTATTTTTTATTTTCGCCCAGGATTTATGGAAAGTTTTATTCAAATCATTTCCATTCAGTTTTTCTTTGGCATAATAAGAGATGATCTCATTTTTTGCCCATACAGCATCAGATTCAATGATAAAACCATCATCAGAAATAAATGGCTTTTCATCAGATTTTCTGGCCAGTACAGCATTGAATAATTGTAGTGTTTTCATAGTTTTAAATTTAAAAAATAAGTGAGGAGTAGTTTCATTAAAAGTGAAGGGTATAGGAACTCCTTTTACCTATAGTTTATAAAAAGCGGGGAGTAATTTATCCAAAAAATATAGGAACTCCCTTTGCCTTATAATTTGTAAAAAGGCGGAAAGTAATTCTGAAATTATAGGAACTTTCTTTGCCTTCAGTTTTTTATCTTATGAAAATGACTAATACATGAATATCAGCATTTTCTTTATTTTTGAGGAGCAGACAGGGCTCGAACCTGTGACACACAAATATTTGATTTATAGGAACTTTGTTTGCCTTAAGCCAAAAGTAATCTTGTTGCTCTACCATCTGAGCTACTGCCCCTGCCGTTATGAAAAGTTTTCATGAACCTTAAGGGCTTTTACACCCATAAGGTCTGGTTATTAGTTTTTTTAATTAAAAATTATGCTTTTCTATATTTCTTCTTTCTCTTCCATGGTGCATTTTTCTCAACATCTCCGGCCATAATACATCCGTAAGGCATCACTTCATCCAGAACTTCACAAAGTCCGTATTCCTCAATCTGAGCTCTTACATTCTTAGCACTTTTATAAGCGCTTGGAAGCTCAGAAATATCTACTTCATTGGAGTAGAAACGGATATCCAATCCTTCTGTTTCCTCTTTGAAGATTTCCTCAGTTGTTTTATGAGCCAATGATCTTTTATGCTGGCTTCTGCTGAAGTTTCTTCCGGCTCCATGCGGTGCAAAACCTATGTTTCTTTCATTTGTTTTTCCCTGGACAATCAATACTGGTTCTGCCATATTCAACGGAATCAGTCTTGGTCCAGTGATATCGGGCATGAATTTATCATCCAGCGGAGTTGCTCCTTTTGCATGATAGAACAGGTCTCCATCTTTGAAAACGAAGTTATGTTCATTCCAATACCTGTTTTCTTTTTCCATTTCCAGCTTGTTCAGCACGGCATCGTGAAGAGAAGTATGGTTTTCTTTTGTCCATTGTCTTATTAATTGCAGCGCTTCCCAATAAGATTTACCTTCTTCAGTATCATAAGGAATCCAGGCATTTTCTTTCAATGTTTCAGGAGAAATTTCCTGTCTGAAACGGTTGGCAGTCTTCATCCCTTTATCATATAATGCTGCTCCCGGAGCTCTTGATCCGTGGTGCGTAACCATCATGGTATTTCCTGTATTTTTAGAAATTCCAACGAAAAGGAAGTGGTTTCCGTCTCCCTGAGTTCCCATATGAGAACGGGCAATGCTGATCAGCTTTTCATCATTTAAGAATTCATTTTCTCTGAAAGCGTTCATCAGTTCCTGAGACATCGGCATCTGTTCTCCTCTTGGTCTTCCTCCATACCCAAAGTGTGTTACAGAATGTGCAGCATCCAGAACATCTTTAGGATTTGTTTTTCCAAAATCTGTCAGCATTACAGAACAACAGATATCCGCACTATGGAATCCCGGGTGAATGGCATTCTTTGCAATTACGACACCTCCTACCGGAATCTGACCTTCAGGACCTGTAGGGCAGGCATCAGGCATTATAGCTCCTCCAATTAGTGTAGGGGTTTTCATCAGCACTTTCATAGTTCTGATTACCTTTTCCACATTGTCATTTTCACTTTCGTGCTCTGCACGTATGTTGATCATAAAATCTTTAGCTGTTTCATGAAGCGGAATAAGGTCTGGCTGCTTGAACTGTACCAGATATTCTGCGATCTGATTTTCATCCAGATTATTCTCGTTGATATAGCTAATGGCATCTTTAAACCATTTTGCCGGTCTATATCCTAATTCGATTAAATGATTTCCATTAAATTCCATTTTGTTTCATTTTGATGATGCAAAGTAATATCATTATTGCGCAATAGTTTTGCGTAGATAAAGAAATTTTAATTATTTTTACAAAAAAGTTATAAAAAGGGTAAAAAAGCTGATCTATATATTGGCACATGATCCTGAAACAATATAAACAAAATTAAAATCTGCAGTTATGGTACTATTAGAACAATTAAAACATTTCCCGGAAACCATCCAATTTGGTGACGTTATTGCGCACATTGATGATCATTATGAGTTTACACCTACAGCTTTTCAAAACGGAGATACAACGAATCAGGCAGGACAGAACAATGGCACGTGTAAAGTTTTCAGTTTCGCAAGCATCCAGGATCTGACTAAAGAAGAAACACTTTGGCTCTTTGGAGAATTCTATAGGGAAGATGTTTTGAAAAACCCCGATGGAATTGATCATCAGAATATCAGAAACTTTATGAAGTTTGGCTGGGAGGGAATTACTTTTGACGAAAATGCCTTAAAAGAAAAATAGTTTTTAGAAAAGAGCAAAAAAACGAATAAGTGAAGAGCTTATTTAAAAACACCAATCATTAAACACTAAGGTATGTCATCCAATAAAAACGCTCTGATCCGGTATAAAACATTAGACAAATGTCTTAAAAACAAATATAAAAAATATACGCTTGAAGATCTCATTGATGAATGCTCAGAAGCATTATTTGAATTTGAAGGGAAAGAATCTTATGTAAGCAAACGGACGGTTCAGCTCGATCTTCAGAATATGCGGAGTGAGAAATTCGGATATGAAGCTCCTATTGAAGTCTACGAAAGAAAATATTACCGCTACAGTGATCCAGACTACAGTATTCATAATATCTCTGTGAATGAAAGTGATCTGAAGGCTATGAACAATGCGGTTCAGATTTTAAAACAGTTCAAAGACTTTTCTATGTTCAAAGAGATGAATGGTGTCATTCAGAAACTGGAAGACTCAATCCATGCAACCAACCAGAAATCGATTATTCACCTGGATAAGAATGAACAGCTGAAAGGCCTGGAGCATATTGATATTCTGTATGAAAGTATAGCGAATAAAAAAGTACTGAAGATTCTTTACAAAAGCTTTACGGCAAGAGAATCCAATCTATTTACTGTACACCCGCAGCTGTTGAAGGAATTCAACAACCGTTGGTTTCTGATCTGTCTTTATAAACAGAAAATGTACAATCTGGCTTTGGACAGGATGGAAAATATTGAAACAGATGAAAGTCTTCCGTATATTGATAAGGATCTGGATGGAGATGAATATTTCAAAGATATTGTAGGAGTTACAGTTTCGGAATCAATGGATCCGAGAAATGTGATTTTCTGGGTAGATTCTGGAAATGCTCCTTATGTGAAGACCAAACCGCTGCACAAAAGCCAGGAAATTATCAGGGAAGATCAGGATGGTACTTTATTCAAAATATGTGTTCAGATCAATTTTGAGCTGGAGAGACTATTGCTTGGATTCGGGAACTCTCTGATTGTTCATAAGCCTAAAAAATTAAGAGTGAAAATGGAAGAGAAATTCAATGAAGGAAGTAAAAACTATCAGAATCTGGTGATTCCTGAGGAGATGTAATCTGCTCAAAATAACGATTTGAAGCTAGGATCAAAGGTAATTTATTTTTACATTTTATCTTGGCTTGGAAATTGCATTATTAACATCACAATATCACATTATGAAATCAAGAATATTTAAAGCATTAATTGCAATTATAGCACCGCTGGCGATAGAATATATCGTTAAAAAAATATCTGAGAAAATAGATAAAAAACAAGAAGACAAAGAGAACGGAAAAAAGCAGATTACTGCATAAACGTTAAAGTAGTTAAAATTTAAAATTATTGAAAAAGAGACTGTCATAAGTATGTACAGTCTCTTTTTTGTTATTTGTCGTTTCTTGTAAGGAACGCTGAAAAACACCCCGTCAAAAATCCAAAGAATTTTTGCCAATCCTCCGAAAGAGGGGAGTTCTTATGTCACCAGTTGGGATATTGGTCAGAACTGTACTTTTTCTGCGAGATTGTGACTGGATTCCTGCGGAATGACACAATTGTAATGATGGTTTATCCACAAAGTTTGTCATGCCGTAGAAATTTAAACGTCCTTATTATTCATCGCTTAGATTGAATTTTCTTAAAATCTTTTATGACTTTTACGGTTTCCTTACACAAAATCATAAATCCCATCTTTCCATCCCAATACTTTAGAAGAGTCTGCTTTAAGCCAGTTTTTCAGGATCGTTGCATATACTTTTCTGAAATCTTCTTTGTAGATCAGGTCGCCCTCATTCAGATTCTGTAAATCAGGAAGAGCATTTAGTATGCCTTTCTTTTTAAGGTTTCCGCTTATAAAAAACATCTGATTGGCTGTTCCGTGATCCGTTCCGTTACTGGCATTCTGTGCAACACGGCGTCCGAATTCTGAAAATGTCATCAGCAGGATATTATTGAAAAGACCATTGCTTTTCATATCGGTAACAAATGATTTTACAGCTTCATTGATGTCATTGAATAACTTCTTTTGCCTGTCATTCTGATTGACATGGGTGTCAAAACTTCCAATGGAAAGATAGTAAACCTGCGTATTGATGTCGGATTTTATTAAAGATGCAACGGTCTTAAAGTCTTTTCCCAACTGGGAATTAGGATAAATCTGTTCTGTCTTTTTGGCTTTGCTTTTCTCAAAAATATAATCAGCATTATTGATTGTTGAACCTAAAGTCTGATAAAGATAAGAAACTGTTTCATCGTCGTGATGATGGTCATAGAGAGATTTAAAATACTTTTCCTGACTGGTTTGGTAGAGTCTTTTAGGGTCTTTAAAGGCAAAAGCTTTATTATTTTCTCCTTTTAAAGCTAAGCTTAGCATATCATCTACTTCCAGTGCCTGGGTAGGATGGTCACAGCGATAGCATTCTTCGTCCAGAAAACGCCCCAGCCAGCCTGTTTCCAGAAACTGATCACTTCTGCTTGCCGACTGCCAGATATCCATACTTCGGAAATGAGATTTGTCGGGGTTGGGATATCCTACATTATTCATTACAGAAAGCTCCCCATGGTCAAAGAGCTCTTTAAAATAGGAGAGAGACGGATTGATTCCTGCCTCATCAGTCAATGGTATTGAATCCTGAATGGCAAGTGTTTTTCTTTCCCTGAAATAAATATCATTTTTAGCTGGAATGATGGTATTCAACCCATCGTTTCCACCAGTAAACTGAAGAACTACCAGAATATTCTGATTGGGATTCAGAGCTTCGTCCAGGGTCATGGCTTTTAAGAAATTGGGCATCAGCATAGAAGCGGTAGCCAGTGAACTTATCTTAAGGAATTCTCTTCTTTTGATTAACATAATTTTGCTTTTAGGTTAAAGGTGGCTGATGATAGGTTGTAGGATTGGGTTGCATTTTTATTAAAGATTATTTTTTATAAAATTTTTATGGCAGAGAATAATAAATAAATTGTTGCAAATCTATACCGTGACCGATATTACCTGCTACCTAAAATCTTTTCCCTACATTAACTGATATTCCGGGGTAGACATCAGGTTGATGATATTCATTTTTATACTCTTGTCAGAAAAATTCTTTACTGAGTTCATATCCAAACTCTTAGTGTTCTGCAAAAGATAGTCTTCACAGTTTTTATTGGTGAAGAGTTTTTCAATACGCTCCCAGTTGATAGTAATATTCGGATTTTTAAAGCTTTTATTTAAAGCTGTTTCGTGGGATTTCATTCCCATATCGATATCATCATCCTGCCGGGGACTGTATTCCAAAGGACGAAGCCCAGACCAGATCTGTGGAATCTGAAGTCTTACCATTAGGGTAGAACTGTCTATCCATGATTTTCCATTGGGCCATCCCGCAACATTGGGTGGATAAAGCAGCATCTGTCCCAATAATTTCTGATAAACGATGAGGTTTTCCGGGTTCTGAATATGCATGGGAAGTATCCTCATCATACCTACCATCAGCTCTACAGGAGATTTTATCCTGTTACCGATATTTTTTTGATCATAAAACCATGTGCTTGAAAAGATGTCAGTCATCAGTTTTTTGATGTCATATCCGGAATTGTAAAAACTGGTACTCAGCTTGCTGACAATATCCTGATCTACTTTTTCATTAACGAAGAATTTATAGATTTTCGTTGTAATAAATTGTGCGGTCACTTTCTGTTCCAGAATAGTATTTAGTACATCACTTCCGCTGAAGTTACCTGTTTTTCCTAAAAAAGTTTTGGAACCCTCATCATGAAGATTTTTTCTTTCTTTAAAATTTCCTTCCTTATCATAGCTCCACCCGGTAAAAGCTCTTGCTCCTTCTCTTACATCCTTTTCAGTGTAATTGCCTCTTCCCATGGTAAAGAGTTCCATGACCTCGCGGGCAAAATTCTCATTAGGATGATCCTTTTTATTCTGTTGATTATTTAGAAAATTAAGCATGGCTGGCGACTGGCTCACTTCAAAAAGCAGATCTTTGAAATTTCCCAGCGCATTCTTTCGGATGGTATTTAAAAGCTGTTTGTTGAATTTTGGATTAACTACTCTTGAGGCGAAATGTCCATGCCAGAAAAAGGCCATCTTTTCCCTCATCTGTTCCTTGCTGTTGACGATTGTATTCAGAAAATTGAGGTTAAGTTCATTATTTTGCTCTCTGTTGAGTCGCTGCATTTCTTTTTTCTTTTCCGCAGGAGCCGTACTGTTCATGTAATCTGCTGCCGAATCGGGATCAGGCGTATCATAAGTGATCTCATTGAAGCTGCCCTCATTTAATAATTCAGCCATTAAGGTTTTAATGCTTTTATTTTTCAAGTCATCAATTTGATGAATGCCAATACCGAAACCTGCGCGCCAAAGAAGATGCTTGTTTTTTAATAATGAATCAGCCATTGTGGGGAATTTATTTTTTGATGTATTTTGAAGAAAAAGGCTAAAATGATAACGGGTTAAGGATTGTTAATATTGTCGTGTCCGCTGGAAGCTGGAAGAATGAAGCTGGGAGTTATAGCTGTAGGAAGGAGAAATTTTCTTTTATTCTAATCATAACAGATGTGGGTTTTTATATAACAGTATATTACTTCCGGCCTCCATCTTCTTGCTTGCTTCTTTTTTCTTTAATTCACTTTTTGGGATCAATTTTTTGATAATTTTTGTTAAACAAATATTTAAATTTTGTTAAAAATAAGATATTGATATTCATTGTTTTATGGTTTTTCGTGATGTTAAAATCAAAGTAAAACGCTTGCTTGGCATGATTTTTACATCCTCTTGTTTAGTAAAATTTAAAAATTAGAGTTATGAAAATGTTTAAACAAGCAATAGTACTGGCTGGTATTTTAACAGCAGGTATAGCAAGCGCCCAAAGTTCTCAGATGAATAATATGATCAAAGTAGGTGCAAATGTTGGTTTAGCAGTTCCCGCTGATAATCTTTCCGCTGCAGTAGGAGTGGATGTAGCTTACCAAAACCTGATTACACCAGGATTTGGATTAGGTATTGCATCAGGATATACTCACTACTTTGGAAAAGAGAACAACGGATATAAAAATAATGATGTAGGAGTAGTTCCTGTAGCCGCTTTAATCAGAATTTATCCAAAACAAACCGGCTTCTATTTCGGAACAGACTTAGGGTATGGTTTCTTAGTAGGAGATAAAACGGTTGCATCCAACACCAATGTTGAAAGAGCAAGCGGAGGTTTCTACCTTAAACCGGAGATCGGTTACCACAACAGAGACTGGAATTTCTTCGTACAATACCAAAAGGTTTTTGTAGGAACAAAAGGAGATTTACCTGGTCAGGACTATAATGTGGGGAATATCGGTGTAGGATTCGGTTACAATATTCCATTAGGAAAGTAGTTAGATTTAATATATAAACAATTATTAACCAAAACCTTTTCACGAAAGTGGAAAGGTTTTTTTGTTCTGTGCATGATTTACAAAAACTATTATTATATTTGGTAAAATTTGAGGTTATGATTCTGAATCCAAAATTTCCACTTTATTTACCAGGAGTAGAGAACAGTAATAATGATAATGTTTCTATCATTGGGGCAAGTCTCCGTGAAGATATAACAATCTTAGGCTATTTCGTTTCCGGGAACGGAGGTCTTGAGATAAAAGTACAAAATAAATATGCAACCAAAGAATACGCTTCTTTTTCAGATATTTTAAAGAAGTTTATTCAGGATAACCAATTGCAAAATATAAAGCGTCTGGGAATGGCAGTTCCAGGTCCTGTACTTGACGGGAAAAGCAGTCCTGTAAGATTGGGCTGGAATTTAGATGTTGAAGAATATGCCCGTGATTTCGGGTTCGAAAAAGTAGACATGCTGAACGACCTTGAGGCTTCTGCCTACGGAATGGCTCTTCTTGAAGATAACGATCTTGAAGCTATTTATACAGGAGGACATCTTGAAAAAGGAAATGTAGCGGTTCTTGCTCCCGGAAACGGATTGGGTGAAGCCGGATATTTCTTTGACGGAAAATACCTGAGACCTTTCGCTACAGAAGGTGGACACTCAGAATTTTCACCAAGAACCAATGTAGAAGTTGAATTTTACCAGTTCCTAAATAATATATATGGTATTGTAAGCTGGGAAAATGTACTTTCCAAGTCAGGACTATTCAATATCTATAGATTTTTAAGAGATGTGAAAAGACATCCTGAACCAGAATGGCTGGGAGAGCGTCTTGCACAAGGGAATTTTGTGGAAGAGTTGTACAAAGCTGCCGTAGAGGAAAATGTTTTGATCTGTAGAATTGCTTTAGATACTTTCCTTGAGTTTCTGGCAAGAGAAGCCAATAACCTTACTTTAAAGCTTAAGGCTACAGGAGGACTACTGATTGCCGGGGATATTCCACAGATTGTAAGAGAATACATTGACAAGGCAAAATTCTATGAGAAGTTTAAGATCAGTGATAAAATGGAGGAGATGCTTAGAAGTACTCCTATCTATCTGGTCAAGCAAAATCACACCGCATTAAATGGTATAGCGCTTTATACGGCTTACTATCAAGTATAAAACAGAGCTCCGAAGAAATTCGGAGTTTTTTTATGAGATGATATTATTCATGAAAATAATAAATTTTATTGATGTACATCAATGAAATCTATTGGATAAGATACCTACCTTTGTCTCATTAAATAAGTAAATAACTCTATTCAATGAAAAAAATATTTTTATTAGCAGTTTTAGCTGGTGGTTTAGCTTTCGGACAGTCCAAAAAAGTAGTAGCGTCTGATGTTCACTGGTGGGGATACAAAGTAGCAAAATCTGAGGCAAGCTCTCATGATGGTACCGTGAAAGTGAAGTCTGGAGATATGATTATGAAAGGAAACCAATTGGTAGGAGGAAGCTTCGTGTTGGATATGACTTCTATCAGCTCTACTGACCTTACAGGAGAATATCAGCAAAAACTGAACGGACACCTTAAGAATGGTGACTTCTTTGAAGTTGAAAAATTCCCTACTGCAAGCTTCAAAATTACAGGAGTAAAGAAAAACAACGATAAAGTTTATAACTCTCTTGTAACCGGAAACCTTACTGTAAAAGGAAAAACAAGCCCAATCTCTTTCCCTGCTAAGATTTCTTACAGCAAAGGAGTAGTAAGTTTAGTATCAAACAAATTCTCTTTCGACAGACAAAAATTTGATGTAGCTTACAAGTCTACAATGCAGGATGTTTTTGTGAAAGATGATATTGATATGCTTGTAAAGGTAACTGCTCAATAAATTAATCAAAAAAAGATTGTTAAAAGTGTAGAAGTTCTACACTTTTTTTTATTTTTGTTGAATTGTAAATAAAAAAGAATGAAAAGATTACTATTGTTTGCTATGGTGTGCGCAAGTATATCATTTGTTTCTGCCCAAAAGAAATTTGATAAGGTTGCAAAAGTGACTTCATCAGAGATCAGATGGTGGGGGTATAAGGTGGTAAAAACCGAGGCTTCTTCCCACTCAGGAACAGTAAAGCTAAAGAGCGGAAAATTCAACTTTGACCACACGGTTCTGGTAGATGGAGAGTTTGTAATAGATATGAGAAGTATGATGGCGGGAGATGTTTCTGATGAAGATCAGATCAAGCTTACCAACGACCTGAAAAGCACAAACTTCTTTGAAGTAAAAAAATTCCCTATTGCAAAATTCCATTTGACTAAAATTATTCCTTTAGCAAACAGTGAATACAATTCTACCGTGTACGGTGACCTTACCCTTAAAGGTGTGAGAAAAACAATCTCTTTCCCTGCAAATGTATATGTTACTCAGTTCACAACATCTATTGAGTCTGCGAAATTCTCTCTGAACAGAAGAGATTTCAAAGTATTCTACCAGTCTTCATTGAAAGATTATTTCATTAAGAACGAAATGGATATCCAATTCAAAGTTACTACAGAAATGCTGGATAACGAGAATAGAGTTCCGAAGAAGAAAAAATAAGATTGAATATACAATCCATATAAAAAAAACGAGCAGTTCATCAGAGCTGCTCATTTTTTATGCTTTTTTGAAATCAAAGATTTGCAGTAACCCATTCCTTGTTTCTCTGTATTTTTTATAAATTCGTAGTATGAAAATTTATATCGTTAGCGGTCTGGGAGCAGACTTTAAAGTCCTTGAAAGAATAGAGTTTCCCAAACACTGTGAATTGATTTTTATAGACTGGCTTATTCCTGAAAAAAATGAGCCTTTCGATGCCTATGTCAAAAGAATGGCGGAAAAAGTAGATGATTCTGAGCCGTTCTGCCTGTTAGGATATTCTTTTGGAGGAATTATTGTACAGGAAATCAATTTATTGAAACCTGCGGAGAAAGTAGTTATCCTGGGAAGTATAAAATCTGACAAAGAAAAATCTAAATTTATAAAGACAGGTGAAGTTACCAAAATCCCCAGAATATTACCTGTAGGCTTGTTCAACGATAAGGCCGCCAATGTATATGCTGTTATCCGAAAGCTTTTTGATCCTAAAAATCCAAAACTTCTGCAATATTTTAAAGTAAGAGATCCTTATTATCTGAAATGGTCTGTAGAAAAAGTTTCCGAATGGAAGTTTGATGAAAATCCCAATGTGATTCAGATATTGGGTGATAAAGACATTGTTTTTCCCATTCGTTATTCCAAACCGGATTACGTAATAAAAGGAGGAACGCATCTTTTTCCGGCTACGAAATCCAAAGAAGTTTCCAAAATACTGAATGAAGTATTTTGTGAAAATTGAAAGTATTATTTGTAAAATGGTTTTTTTTATAGGGGTGTATGTGATAAAAGTATGATTGTTATGGAATTTATATTTAAATTTGATAGGGTTAAATATAAATTTTATGAAAATAGGATTAAAATGGATCGTTTCATTCTCTGTTATCACACTTGTAGCAATCGGAGGTTTGTTCTGGAATCCGGCTGCGGATATTCCTGATACAGGAGAATTTTTAACTGAAGATAAAATCGTAGGTGCTGATGTCGCCTGGATTCTTGCCGCCGCAGGACTTGTTCTGTTAATGACACCGGGACTTTCCTTCTTTTATGGAGGAATGGTTGGCAGAAAAAATGTGATTTCTACCATGTTACAGAGTTTTATCGCCTTAGGAGTGATCTCTATGGTATGGGTGGTAGTAGGTTTTTCTTTGTCTTTCGGTGAATCTTTGGGTGTTACCATTGCCGGGAAACATTATGGTATCATTGGAAACCCTCTCAGTTATCCCTTTTTTAACGGAGTAGGGAATCTACCTCATAAAATGATGGCTCCTACTATTCCTTTTATCCTTTTTGCTTTATTTCAAATGAAATTTGCCGTTATTACTCCGGCAATTATTACGGGATCGTTTGCAGAAAGGGTTCGTTTTATTTCTTATTTATTATTCATTGTCCTTTTCAGCATTTTTATTTATACACCGCTTTGTCATATGGTATGGCATCCTGATGGTCTTTTGAACAAATATTTTGGAGTAAAAGACTTCGCAGGAGGAACTGTAGTGCATATGAGTGCGGGATTTGCAGCACTTGCCGGAGCCATGGTGGTTGGAAACAGAAAAAATCCGCATCATGAGCCTTCCAATATTCCGTATGTACTTCTGGGAACAGGAATGCTGTGGTTCGGATGGTTCGGATTTAATGCAGGATCTGCACTGAGTGCTTCTGCTTCTGCAGCTACAGCTTTTGGAACGACTACAATAGCCTCTGCTTCTGCGATGATGACCTGGATATTTTTTGACAGAATTAATGGGAGAAGTGTTTCCGCTTTGGGAGCCTGCATCGGAGCTGTGGTAGGACTTGTAGCGATTACTCCCGGATGTGGTTTTGTGAGTATTCAGGAAAGTCTTTTTATCGGATTTATTACTGCTGTAGTTTCTAATATAATGGTGAACTGGAAAGTTTTAAAGAAAGTAGATGATACATTGGATGTCTTTGCCTGTCATGGAGTAGGAGGAATTATGGGAATGATTCTTACCGCCATCTTTGCCCATGGTGAAAAAGCGAGTCTGCTTCACGGAGGAATTAATGTTTTTCTTCATCATATGGCTGCACTAGTTTTGGTTTCCGTTTTTACATTTTTCGGTTCGCTGCTTTTGTATAAGATTACAAATTCTATTATTACTCTCAGAGTTTCAGAAGAATCTGAAAATAAAGGTCTTGATCTTTCTCAGCATGAGGAAAGTTTCAGCTGATAAAAACAGGGCATAAGTATTGACTAATGCCCTGAGTAATATATTCAAATCAAAAATGATTTATTGAATTGATTCAATCGCTTCAAATATTTTATTTTTTGAATTTTCAAAAACTTCACCTCCAAATTCTTCATTATCTAAGGAATAAACCGTAATATCATTCACACCCATGATCCCGAAAATATGTTTCAGATAGGTAGTTTGAAAATTGATATGTCCGTTCTTTTCATTTTCTCCATATCCGGTATCACCGCGTGTTGAGAGGATAAACATTTTTTTGTTTTCAAGGAGACCTACGTAATCACCATCCGGAACTCCGGATCTGAATTTCCAGGTTTCATTAATCCGCATTACCTGGTCAATATAAGCCTTCAATCCGGCCGGAATAGACCAGTTATACATTGGAGTTCCGATGACATATAGATCATGCTCTCTGAGTTCTTTTACCAGTTCATTACTAAGCTGTAAAGGTTTTTGATTTTCTTCAGTTCTGTTTTCAGGTTTCTTGAATGCTCCTGCTATCCAGGATTCATCAATATTGGGAATAGTATCAGTTCCGGCTTCTCTGTAGGTGAAAGTGTCAAGTGGATATTTTGTTTTCCAGTTTTCAACGAAAAGCTGGGTTAGTTTTCTGCTGTAAGATCTTTCATTTCTTACACTGGCATTGATAATCAATATTTTCATTTGTTAAGAATTTATAACAGCAAAATTCCTGATTATTTATTCCTGAAAAATTGATCTAGTTCAAGAGGATTTATTTTTTTTCCGGATTCTGCTGATAAATTCTGCGGAGACTCCCAGATAGGAAGCAATCAGATACTGAGGGACTCTTGATGAAATATCAGGGTAAGTATTCAGGAAATCATAATATTTTTGTTCGGCTTTGTACATATGATTGAACACAACTCTTTTTTCAAGAGTTCCAAGATAACCTTCCAGAATTATTCTGAAGTATTTTTCCAAGGATGGAATTTCCTTCAGCATTTTTTGAAAAGACTGATGGCTGATCTGTAAGAGCTTTGTTTTTTCTACAGCCTGTATATTATAAATGGAGGGTTTTTGTTTTGAAAAACTGGCAATATCTGTTGCCCACCAATGGTCAATGGCTAAAAAGAGGATTTCTTCATTTCCATTTTCTTCATTGATGCAAAAGGCTTTTAAAACTCCCGAAATAATATAACTGTCATACCGGCAGATTTCCCCGTTTCTTAATAGAAAATCCCCTTTTTCCAATGTTTTTTCTGTCCAAAAACTTTTACAGACAGTTATTTCTTCTGGACTTAGCTGAACATGCTGCAGAATGCTCTTAATTAATGTTTCCATTCAAAAAAATGATTAAAAAGAACGGTTGTAATGATAGATCTGACTGAAATTCATACAATCAGCTCATTTACAAAAATACTTATTTTATGGACTGTCAAAACCAAATAAATCTAAGATTTTGCTATGCATATATTAGGATTTATCATGTATCTTTGTTTTTGAGGAAAATGACGAATCATTTATGGAATCAATATCGGTTTTTGAGATTATTAAAGTAGGGATAGGCCCGTCCAGTTCGCATACGATGGGACCTTGGAATGCAGCTGCTGCATTCATCAGAATTATAAAAAGAGAAAGATCAATCGAAGAAGTTAAAGAGGTTTTTCTTGAATTTTTTGGCTCGCTCGCAAAAACGGGAATCGGGCACGGAACTGATATTGCAGGGATGCTTGGTTTAAATGGAGAAGATTTTAAGACGATCAATACTTCAAAAATTGATGAGAAAATAGAATATATCAAAAGTACTCAAACCATTAACCTGGGAGGGGAGAAAATTATTCCATTTGTCTATGGTCATCACTTGATTTTAAATATGAAAAAGAGCCTTGATTTTCACCCGAACGGAATGATCTTCAGAGCTGTTTTCGAAGACGGAACAGAGCTTGTGCAGGATTTTTATTCTGTAGGAGGCGGTTTTATTGCCAGCCAGGAAAAAAACTCAATTCAAAAGCAGTGTGTACGTACATTGTATCCTTGTCATAAGGCTTCGGATATTGCAAAATATTGTGAGAAACTGGGATTTGATAAAATTTCAGATTTAATTTTCATGAATGAAGAAAGCTGGAGAACTCAGGAAGAAACAAGACAGGAAGCGCTTTACATCTGGCAGCAGATCAAAGAATGTATTTATAAAGGCGTCAATAAGGAAGGAATTCTTCCAGGCGGACTGAATGTTTCCCGAAGAGCTGCGGGAATCAACAGAAAACTGCTAGGTGATAAAATTTATAAAAATAAAGATGAATGGTTCCAACAGGTTGTAGACGCTGAAGAAAACTTTACCAATATCAATAAATGGATTGCCTGTTTTGCACTGGCAGTGAATGAAGAGAATGCAAGTTTCGGAAGAATCATTACGGCACCTACCAATGGAGCGAGCGGAGTAATTCCGGCAGTATTGATGTACGCTCAGGCATTTACATCATTCACCAGTGAAGATGATATTGTAAGATTCTTGCTTGTAGCAGGAGAAATCGGGACATTATTCAAGAAAAACGCGACTATTTCTGCAGCGATGGGAGGATGTCAGGCTGAAATCGGAGTATCTTCCGCAATGGCAGCTGCCGGACTTACAGAGATTCTGGGTGGAAGTGTAGGACAGGTATTGATGGCAGCAGAAATTGCAATGGAACATCACCTTGGATTAACATGTGACCCAATCAAAGGACTGGTGCAGATTCCATGTATTGAAAGAAATACAATGGGCGCTATGAAAGCGATTACTGCAGCCAATATTGCACTGGAAAGTGATCCTACCAAGGCAAAAGTAACGTTAGACGAGGTAATTCAGACGATGTGGGAAACCGCTCAGTCCATGAGTGACCGTTTTAAAGAAACTTCGGAAGGCGGACTGGCCATTGCCGTAAACGTTCCGGAATGTTAATAGAAATAACACTGTTTTAAAAATAAAACCCTTAGACATTACGACTAAGGGTTTCTTAATAAAATAAAAGTAAAAACCGTTGGGCTTTTAGTATCGTATAGAATAATTTATCTTAAAATTCCTCTGATTCTGTTGGCATTGGTGATCAGCTCTTCAAGGTATTCATAATTCTCTTTTTCAAGGGCAGATTTGAATTTTCTGAGCTGAGAGATATGTTCGTTCAGAACATCCAGTACATTTTCTTTGTTTTGTTTAAAAATAGGAACCCACATTTCAGGATGCGACTTGGCAAGACGTACCGTGCTTGAAAAACCGGAACTCGCAAGCTGAAAAATAGTCTCTTCCTCGCGTTCTTTTTCCAGTACTGTGTTAGCAAGGGCATAAGACGTGATATGTGAAATATGTGAAATATAAGCGGTATGAACGTCGTGATCTCCTGCATCCATGTAAATCATGTGCATATCAAGGGCATTAACCACTTGTTCAACAATGTTCAACGCATCTTCTGCGGATTCTTCTTTGTTGCAGATTACACCTGCTTTTCCGGAGAAACTTTCTGCAATGGCAGATTTCGGACCATTGTTTTCTGTTCCCCACATCGGGTGGAAAGCGACAAATCTTGAACGCTTCGGATGGTCTTTTACTGCATTGACGATTCCTGCTTTTGTAGAGCCTGCATCCATTACAGTCTGCTGATCAGACACAAGGTCCAGAACAGAAGGCAACAGTTTTCTCGCAGCATCCACAGGGATCGCAAGAATAATCAGATCCGAGTTTTTAATTCCCTCTTCAAGGTCTGCTCCGGCATCAATTATTTTAAGATCCAATGCGTCACTAATATGCTGTATATTGTTATCGATTCCGTAGATGAAGCTGGCGATGTTTTTTTCTCTTAATTTCAAAGCCATCGAACCTCCGATTAATCCCACTCCAATAATACTTATTTTCATCTTTTTAAATTTTTTAAAATAAAAAAACCTCGTCCCTAGGACGAGGTTTTAAATTATATTCATAAGAATCCCTATCCCAGAGCTGAGGTAAAAATTCTATAATAATATGTTCCGTTGTTAAAAATCACAGAGCAAAGGTATAAATATTTTTTAAATGAAACGAAATTTCTTTTCTAAATTGTGTATAGATGGTGTTAATGGGAAGTGGATTTTTTTGTTTTGGCTTTTCTATTCAGTCTATAGCAGATTAATCTTTTTTATTGGTATTAGTTTGATATTTCTTGATAAGATTGGTTTCGAATGATAATATATCTTCTGGTATTTTTAATGTCTCTATTTCTCCTATTTGTTTCCATTTTCTGTCTTCATATAAATAGAATATTGTTTTAGCATTTGGTTTTGGTTCAAATTCACCATCTTCTCCTCCTATATAAGTAATGAACTTATTAGATAGATATGAAGCAACTACATAATAATCGTTTTCTTTAATAAGATTTTTTATTGCTTTTGAATTTTGGGAATCATTTTCAGGGTTAGTAGATTTTAAAAAATATCCTTTTGAATTATTTATACTCCAAAAATATTGAGTTTCATCATTTTTTCCAATAAAGTCAACACTGAAAATACCCCTCTTTTTATCCGAATAAGTGTAAGTTGGGTATGGATTGGAGATATCTGGAATGAAAAAACCATTTACCTGATATTTATTATCCAGAAAGTTTATGGAAGAGTATTTATCAATATTTATTGCAGAGACATTTTCCTCTTTTTGACCTTTACAGCCATAAAAGAAAAATATTAGAATTAATAAAGTTAAAAAGGATTTCATCATTATGCGTTTATCTTAATTTTCAAACATTTCGAAACAGTAAGGATTATTTATTTTTTTAATATTACGTTTTTCAATCCATATCTTTTTTCTGTGTATTCGCTCTCAAATAATAACTTACCTTTATCATATCGAAGAGTACCGAAATAAAATGGTTTATCTGCATCACCTGTATATCCGTTAATTACCTGTGAATATTTTAAAAATATTCTTCCATCAACAGTTTTATCTTCTTGAAGTACATATTGATTATACATTTTCCCCATGTTTCCGGATTCTGTATAAATGATAGAATCTTTATCAATTTTCAATGAAATTCCATAATCATCTAACTTCTCGTTGGTTGCAAAATATTCTCCTGAAGGAATTGAAATCTGTTGTTTTGATGACGAAATACTTCCTGTATTTTTCTCTAAATCAGATTCATCACTTTGACTATTATAGTTATCTTTTTTTTCTTCTCTCTTCTGTTCACATGAATATGATAGAAATATGAGTGATAGTAAAATTAAAAAGTTTTTCATCATTTGTTTAAATTACTTATTCCGATTTTATTCTGGTCTTATGGATATATCCTTTTTTACCTTCTTTAGATACTACCAACCACCAATCTCCGTTTTGATCTAAAACTTCAACTTGTTCTCCTGTTTTAATTTTTTGAAGAATTTGAGATGATGTATTTTTTTCTTTTCTTAGGTTAGTGAAACCATCAGGATCTATTATTATTGAATATTTTTTTTCTTGATTATCTTCTTGTAAAAGTCCATACTCTTTGGAGTATTTTTCAAGAGATGGATAACCATAATATTTGTTTTTTTGAAAAGAGTCCTTTAGTTCCGGATGAGAAACATAGACATTATTTAATAATAAGTATGATTTATCGGATTGAATATCAGTATTTTCCTTACCGGTAAAGCCAAGTTGTAAAAGATAGGCAATAGCCTTTTCTAATGAAGCAGGTGTAATGCCATTTGTTTTTATGATATTGTCTTTATTATCAGTTAAATAAGATGTTAGTGCATACAGAAAAGAATCTTTGGATTTTAAACTTTCTAATAGTTTTTCTCTAATTTTAAATGAATTTGTAGTGTTATTATAGAATACAAACGATAGTCTAGAACTTTGTTCGATATCATCCCAGCTTTGGATATTTTTAACTGCAGAATTAAAAAGGGCTTCATTTTTTTCATAGTTAAACATAACTACTAAATCGATTGCAAGATCTGGATTTTTAGATGCTACATTTAAGATTGAGGTCAAGTCATTCTGGTAAATAATTTTGTTTAGGGTTAATAATTCCTCAAAATAAGGATGTTTTTGATTACTATTTATACTTACTTTGACATTATCTAAATCAGGTAGAATATCATTACCTATTTTAATATATTTTCCTTCCTTTGATATCTGAAAATTGGTAGCTTCATTGAATATTAAAATATCATTATATCCGTCTTGAAGTTTATCAGGTTTAATGCCAAGTAGATCCAGGTTTATTTTATCAAAATTTTCCTTGGTATTTTTGAATTTATGATGGGTGAAATAATTTTCAATTATTTCAGTTTCTTTTTCTATTATTTTTTTTCCTTCTTAACTGAACATGAAAATAATATAAATGATAATAGGACTAAAAAAAATTTCACCATTTGGTTAAGTTATTTATTCTGATTTTATTCTGCTTTTATGAATATATCCTTTTTTACCTTCTTTAGATACTACCAACCACCAATCTCCGTTTTGGTCTAAAACTTCTACTTGTTCACCTGTGTTGATTTTTTGCAGGATTTGGGAAGAAGAGTTTTTCTCCTTTCTTAGATTGGTAAAACCGTCACTATCCTGAATGATAAAATTGGTATTGCTTTCTTTTTGGTAAATATATTTCACATAGTCTTTTAAAGTAGGTAAATCATAAAATTTATTTTTTTCCAGATTTGATATATATATAGGATTTTTATTTAAATAGCTTTCAATATCACCTTGTATTCCAACTCTTAATTCTCTCTCAAATAAATAAGATATTGCTTTTTCAGGTTCAAAATATTCTTTTGGAGATGATGATATTTTACTTATAATATCACCTATTCTTAAATAACCATTACCTTCTTTGGCATAAGAAAAGTCTTCAACTTTACCTTTATAAATAATGGTTTCTATGTCATCAAATATTTGTTTTTTCAACTTTTTATAGCCACCAGAATCTATAAAAATTAACTGCTCCATATCGGAAAGGCTATTAAAATCAAATTTTTTAAACACTGATTCTACAAGTTTTTTATCCTTATTGTATCCATAGTAAACAACTAAATCATATAAAAGATTTGAATTGTTTGCTTGCAGCCAAACATATGATACGGGAGTATTATAAAATACGTAAGAATTAAAATGATATAACAAGTCAGGATTTATAAACTCTGGTTCGGCAGCACTAGCATCCTGAATGAAAATAAATTTATTTTCTTTAATAGCTACCTCTGGAAACATTGCCGGACGTAAAGCAATTATGGAATTTTTATAATCTTTTAAATTTAAAGAAAATACATCCAAAATTTTTTGATTAAAGGTATTTTCATCAGGAAATTGAAATTTTCTTTGCTCTAATACTTTTTTCGCTTTATTGATAAATTCAGGAGACAGGTCATCATAGTTTGATTTTGTGCCGTCTCCTTCATCTGTAATGTTATAAGGTGCTATTTTTAAAGAGTTCATATCTTTTTTTGTTTCTTTAATTTTTTGTGATTTATTTTCTTGCCCATTACATGATATGAAAAGAGACAAGCCTGCTAAGAAGTAAGGTGTAATATTTTTCATTTTCTTTTTTTTAAATTCCTGTCCATTTTTTAGTTCCAAAGCTGGAGTTGGTCCATGTAGATTCTTTCACCTTTCTTTCCTTAACAATAAAACGGACAGGTTTCTTATCATTTAAAGGCAAGTCTGGTAAGTTGTCAATTAATTTCTGAACAGGACTTGTATCCTTTCCTGAATTAAACGTAAAACATCCAACAGAAAAACGTGGAGTATAATGGTGTAGAGCGACTCCTCCTCGTGTACCATCAGGTCCGTCAATACCATTTTCAGCAGCAGCAGATTTGCTTTCAGAATCAATTACATATATTTTATATTTTTGACCGGAGACACCTGGTACAAGGTAGTATTCGCCTGGTGGAATTTCATTATAGGTACCAAACCTCTTATCCGAATGTTTTAAAATTTTTCCTTTACTAGTAGAAGTCTGATGTGTATCTCTACTTAAATAAGTTACATAGTCAGCCTCCGGGTAATTTATTGTTTTTTTCTAAATTATAATATGTGCTTAAACTCATATTTTTATAGACGCTTGTTTTATACATTTTCCATGAGAACTCTGTAGGTTTAAAAGCATCATTTTCTATTTTTGTATCTGTACCAGAAACAACAACAACAGTTCCATCTTCCTTACCATTATTTACTTTTCCTTTAGGTTTGCATTTATCTACTTGAAGAATTTCTACAGCTTTTTTAAAGAATCTTTTTCGTTCATCCAAACCCACTAAAGCAGGATTAACAAGTGAGGTGACATTTGTTACGGCCTCATCACTTATTTCTGTGGCTTTACCACTGATGTTACCCCGTTTCCAAAATGCTAGTGCAGATAGCATGGAATCCTCAGAGGAATTCACTAATTTATATGGATTATCATTATCTACCCAGGTAACATTTTTTTCAAATATATTTTTTGCAGTTTTCTGTATATTTAAATAATTATCTCTCCAGGTAATTTGTTTGAATCCTTTTCCGCTATATCGCCAACCATCATCTTTATCAGTATTATTTTTACCATTTGGATGTGTTTTTCCATAAATCGCATTTGCTACAGTTTTCCAATTTTTAGAATCTAAAGATAAATCTGAAAGTCTTTTAGCTTCTGCACGTTGCTTTTCTAAACTACCAAACTGCTTAAAATAAGAAAAAAATAATTTTCTCATTCTTTCAGGGTCTCTGTACCTGAAAGCTTCTTGTAAATCATAAAATTTAGATTCCTGGCATAGTTGAGCGATAAAATGTGCTTTGGTAATACAAGTATTTATGTCAGCTTTTTTTCTATAACTATTTAGAAATGGTAATGCAGCTTTAATAAGTGAGTCATCTTTTATAAGACATGTTTCGCTACCATTTTTATTTTTTTTACTTACACATATTGATTTAATTTGTTCTAAGGTTATATCCTTCTCACAATTTGGACATTTTCCGTTTTCTGGTTTGGGATCTTTTGTATTCTGCACCCCCGCCGCACTCTTCACCTTCTCCACCTGCATCAGGCCTTCCGAATTTACCCCAAATTTTTGAGATTCTGCGGAAAGATCTTTAGAGATAATTTCTATAAAATAATTTTGTTTATCGGAATCCGGATCGCCGATAGGAGAGTCTATTCCTTTTCCAAAAATATCTTTTGTAATGACAAATCCTGAAGTATCACATACATCGGCAGGAATTTTAATGTTTCCGCTTCTGTAAACTTCATCATTGGAAGTGGAATCATATTCCCAAACTACATACTGGATGTGTTTTCCTACCATATTTTTGGAGTGGATTCTTATTCTTACTTTATCTCCTACAGCGACTTTGGACAGTTCATTTCCTGTATCATCAATGAAAAGAGCTTCTATAATATTACCCTTAGGATCTGGTTGTTTGGGACCAGCTCCTTGTTTTGGAGAAAATTTTGGGGTCTGTGTGCCGGGTTGAGGCTTAGGTTTGGGTTGGTTTTGAGGTTGTCCTTTATAATCAGGATTGGCTACATCTACATTCACCTGGCTGGCTCCCTGAATTTTCCCGGAGTAAGTGGCTGTTACATAATATTCGTGATTGGTTCCTTCACCTTTGTCACCTTTCATCATAAACTGGTTGGCAACCTGACGAAGGATTTTTTCATCAGACATCAGAGGTATCTGTACTTCTGCAATACCTTTTGCATTCACCAATGCTTTGTAACTGCGAGTATGGCGGTTGTTTTTGTTGATGACAGCATCATGGCCCTTTCCAGGTGCATCATCTTCCCAAAGATGGAATTCTATCTCTTTATTAAACATCGCAATGCAGTGAGCCTGAGCAATCAGAGTATCACGATAACTGGCCTTATTGACGTTCGTTCCTCCTCTGTTGAAGAGTACCACTTTATCTATTTTTGAAACTTTATCACTGGTAGGAATTAGTATACAGCTGCCAACCAGTTCTTTAGTAGCAGGAAGACCTGGGAAAATACCTTTTTTAGTCTCATAGACCTTCATTTGGAATTCTATTCCCAAACCAATTTCTCCAAATCTATAAGTAACCTTTTCACCGGTTTTAGGCTTTCCGGTGATGTCTTTCCAGATTCCGTTTTTTTGTTTCTTGTAAAGATACCATTCATATTCACCTTTCAGTCCAAATGAGAGGATGGAAGGTTTTATTTCGTAGGTGTATGTTGTTCCTACCAGAGGATTCTGATTCCCAATAATATTTCCTGTCATGGCTTAGCTGTAATAAAGTTCGTCTGTTCCTTTTGTATCTTCCTTGAATTCATCAAAATCCACAACAGGATTGTAAACCTGCTGTTCCTGCGTATTTGCCTTTGCCACCTGGCTTTTACCCACTGCACTTTGCTGTCCATGCTTCAGGATGGTTATTTTTCCTCCTGTACTGCACATCAGCTCTGAAATTTCTGTAAGGCAGCTTTTTTCCATGACTTTTACTTTTTCGTAAGTCTTCTGCCATTTTCCAGCAGGAGCATAGGCACAGGGAAGGTATCCTCCGGAAGTGGGTTTAAGTTTACACTGTCCGAATGGTTGTGCCGCAGGATCAAGCTGAAGGTCATCCTCTGTTACAGCCAGATAATCAGCCTGTCCTTCCTCATCATTCCAGTAATGTTTCTGATGGCTGGTTACTTTAAATTTTGGAAATTTAAATCCCTGATTACATTGTACGGTTCCTTTCTGCACAACGAAATATTTTCCTTCATGAGGACTGGAACCGCTGTCTTCTTTTTTATCTTTCTTTTCTTCTTTATTAGCTTGCTGTTCAGCTTTTCCGGATGACTGATCTTCATTTTGTGGAGATTCTTCCGTAGAATTTTCTTCATCAGAAACGCCATCTTCTGTAGATTCCTTGTGAGAGGATGCAGTAATAATTTGGGGTTCTGTTTCATCAGCCATAAGCTGTGGATCTTGCGGAATAAGAATAGTTTTCCCAGGAACAGGTTCCTGCATGATATCTTCCGGCGGGCAGTGGAGATTATGATAGGTTTTTAAAACGCCTTCATTTTTCAGTTTGAACTGCCGGGCCAGCGAACTGAATGTATCGCCTTTTTGTGTAACATAATTTTTCATATTATCCTTGTGTTATGGTGATGTGATGTTGGTGAATAAACGCTTCTTCATGGCTGAGTAAAACCGAAGCTTTGGCCTGAAGAAGATTCTTATTTTTGGTGTGAGTGGTGTATTCTAATACAATGTTTCCCTGTGCAGGTTCAGGCGCAGATTCTTTAAGCTTAATACCGCGCGTAATCTCCTGTGAAGTACATAATTCTGTGATTTTACCGTTTAAAATAGTCAAAACAGAGTTATCATCATCATTTGACTGTTCAATATTGAGTTCACATTGTACAGGAAATGAATTCTGTAAAAAATAAAAGGGTTCTGTCCAATTCTTTTTCCTTTGGAACCAATCTATTTTGGGAAGCAGAGTCTGAAACAGGAGTGTACTCTTAAGCTGCTGTAAAAAAAACGATTCATCCTGGATACTTCTTTCAAATGTATCCATATAATTTTGAGAAACTTCACCTATGTAAAAATCCTCAAGTTCTTTACGTTGTTTGGAAAAAGTGTCCGTAATTTTCTTATGATCTGCAAATCCGATGATTTTACCCAGTTCATCAATCATAAATTCAAGAGGCATAATACTTTTCATACAGGTAATGGATAAAATACTTACCTTATCATCAGGCGTATTTCCATTGGATTTAAAATTATTCTGGCTGTAGCTCAGAATGTGCTGGGCTGTGTTTCTTTCTTTGCGAAGATTAAGTTCAATAATATAATCGATAGTAACCGGAGACTCGAACGGAGTTTCAAAAGTTTCATTAACGGCATATGTTTTAGCAAAAAAAGAATCTGAAAGTTCAGCAGGAAGTTTGTTTTTTCTCTCCTGTTCTCTTTGTGTCTCCGTTTTAAAATTGGTAGGAACCAAAATATTTTTAACGTCATTAAGGTTGTCAAGCCAAACTTTATCCATCCTTTGGCAATGGGAATTGTGAAACAGCTTTAATTCCTCACCAGTCATACCCAGCCGGGAAGCGATAGAGGTCAGCGTGTCTCCATTTCGTACCTGATATTGTAAGAAATCAATTTCCATCCAATGTGAATTATCGCATAAAGCTATTAAAAAACTATATTTGAAATTAATTTTTGGGGTTAAATTTTAAAAATTGTAGTAGAATTACGACATAAGGATAAAGGCAGTATGAAAACCTCCCCGTCAAAAATTCTTTGAATTTTCGCAACCCCTTCAGAGGAAGGGAATATTACGTCTTCAGTTGAGGTTTTTGTCAGAATTGTGACTTTCCAATACTTTAATGCGATTCCTATGGAATGATAAACTGTATGGGTAAGACTATCATTCCAATTATGTCATTCCGTAGGAATCTAAGCTGCTATATTTCAAAACTGGTATACTTTTAAAACAGTTAGTAGCAACTTAAAACAAGCCAACAAAAAAACTTTTGTAGTTTCATTATATACAATACAACCAAAAGTTATTACTAATTTTAAAGCTATAAAAAACAACAAACATGAAGAATAGATTCTTACACGGAGTTATCATTGTATTAATCAGTTTGGGTTCCGCATATGCTCAGAAGTCCAATACTCAGTCATCTGTTTTTTTCACCACGAAGGCAAAGGATATTGTAAGAATCAACGAAACATTCAACGAACAGGATACAACAAACAGTAAGAGCTTAAAAAACCGGCTGAAACCTATTCAGACCAATTTTAAAAGGATCAATTCCACGACAAAATGGACTTCTGTTCAAAAGAAAAATATTGAAGGAGAATCGGCAGAAGGAGGAGAGGCAGCATTTTATTATACAGATAAAGGGTTGGAAAAAGTTATTGCCAGATATTATGGAGAAATGGGACAGGAGCTGATAGAATATTATCTTCTGAACGGACAGCTATCGTTTGTTTTCGAGAAAGAGTACAGGTATAACCGACCGCTTTTCTATGATGCTAAAGCAATGAAAGAAAATAATGATACGGAAGCATTTGACTTGAGAAAATCAAAAATTACAATGACCCGAAATTATTTTGAAAACGGAAATATAATCCTGATCAGCAATAATGCCGGACATGGATCTGGTATCAGTATGGATTATGCCAATGAGCAGGAGAAAAAGATCAAAGAAGATTTTAAAAGGCTTCTGAAACTTATGGATTAAAGGAGTGCTATGGTTTATCTGCCTTGATAATATTAAGTCTTTCTTCAACTTCATTGATCCTTTTGAGCCAATAGTTGATTCCTTCCTGGTTGGTCACAGTTTCCTTAAAAGCATTACGATTGACAGCCCACAGATGGCCGCTGTTTTTTTGATAATCCAGTTCGCGTTCCTTTTTATTCTCAGGTTCTATCCGGTATCTCCAGAAGACCAGAGAATGCATATATTCTGAGCGGATTTTTTCCAGATAGGTAATAATAGCCTTTCGGTCCTGCGGGATATATCCGGGACCAGAGCATCCACATGAATGAAAAGTGATTCCTACCGTATACAAATCGCGGATGTGAGCCCATTGTTTGTCGTCATTTTTGGGAGGGGATTTAAAATCGAGTCCCATATTGGCCATAAGGTTTCCGCATTCGGGGCACTTGGCTTCTACCGAGGTTTTAGTATCCCGGTCCACATCTTTTAGGTGGCGTCGTTTGAAAGTTTTCTGGCAGTTGAAACAGGCATAATGTCCTTTGTAAACCATCATGGAGTATCGGCACATACTATGATCTTATTCTTTGGTTATAAGTTATTTTTATTTGTTTTTATCCTCTTCATTAAAACTGATTCCCATCAGGCTGCTGGCACTTCGCGGATCATAGACCGACCATACATTTCCCCAGGGAAACTTGAAGGTGCAGCTTGGGTAAGGTTTTTTCTTTTTTTGGGTTGGAGGGATTTCCAGGATCTGGGTGAGAAAGGTGTTGTTTCTGTGAAAAACTTTCATTTCTTTTTCCTCTGTCCATTCATTCCAGTCTTTTGCGTCACCATTTTCCCAGGTGCTCATATGGATGATGTCCAGCTGATTTCCGGAAAAGCACAAACTGAAAGATACCTGATACCCTTTTATTTCTATACGCTGAAAGTAATACCAAAAGTACCCGGTTTTTACATCCCAGCAATTATGATATTTTTCTTTATAAAAATCAGTCTGCTTAAGCTGATCAAGACTCATTCCCTGATAAAGCTGTGTATTGAAGGTTTTCAGCTCTATAACTCCATTTTCACTGTTAATCAGCATGTCCCAAAAAATTGAAGCTATAAATATACCCGTTTTTTCTTTACAGACAACGAATAATATTTACAGCTTCTAGTAGAAATAGAAATATCGGTGTGTTATTTGGGCTATGGGTTTGAAATTATTAATGTAGATGGGATATCAGAAAGCCAAAGACTTTTTGTATCAATCAGGTTTTTCCAGCTTTTACTGCTGATCAGCATCAGATCCTGAGAATTCAGAAATTCTTTCTCAATCTTTTTCTCATTGTAAAGCGTAATATGGTTTGGAGCTACCTGTTCTATACTTCTGATCAATTCTTTCACTTCAATATTGTTTCGGATCTGTCCTGCAGCATCCAGAATGATAACCTGAGAATTGTTGTTATTGATAAGCCTTTTAGCATATTCAAGAAGATAAAAATCACTCAGATTAAAGATCGGAACAAATACTTTATCCGCCACTTTAAAGTCTTTTTCTACCAAAATTCCCACAGGAATATTGGTTTTGTCCAGAATCTGAAGCGTGAAATCGTCAAAAGGAGAATTGTTGAATATATTTCCTTTGCCTTTTACCGTATTCAGAAGCTTTTCAGGGTTGATGATTTTAGTTGTAAAACCCAATAATCGTCCTAATAAACTTCCTTCATACATGGATTTTCCAAGCATGATCAGCAGAAGGTCATAATGTCCTTTATTGGTAATGCTGGTAAGATCACTTTCAATATCTGTAGATGCTTTGAAGAGGGTGGTAACCTCCAGATTAAGATCGTGAGAGGTTTCAATCACATTCTGAAATTGTGAATCTTCATACTCGTTGATATCGTAGGCATGCATCTCATCTACCGGAGCAATATTCATAGCAGTGATGCTTTTATTGCCGTTCATTTTATGAGTGAAATTGTGAGCCAGTTTTAAGAGAGTACTTCCTGATTCCGGTTTATCAAAAGAGAGGAGAACACGGTACTTGGAATCATTTTCATGAATTAGCTCGTCCTGATTTTTTTTAGATTTAAAAATAAAATTAATAAAGTCTAAGGCAGGTCCTGTCATAAAAGTGGTGAAAAGAGCCATAATCACGAGCATTGCAAAAATTTCAGGACTCAAAACCCCAAGGTCATATCCAATGTTCAGCACAATAAGTTCCATAAGACCTCTTGTATTCATCAGAGCTCCGATCGTTAAGCTTTCTTTCCAGTTAATGCCTACAAATCTGGCTGTGAGTGCACTTCCTGCAAACTTTCCGAGAACAGCGGTCAGAATAATAAATCCTGCCGTCATCCATAGATGGCTGTCATTCAGAAGTCCTATTTGGGTACGAAGTCCTGTAAATACAAAGAACAACGGAAGCAGAAGCACCAAAGCCACATCCTCTACCTTATCAATAAAAAGAGTACGGAATTTTGTATTCTCCGGCATAATAGCTCCCGCCATAAAAGCACCAAATAATGCGTGAATACCAATTACTTCAGTAGCATATGCAGATAAAATCAGAGTCAAAAAGAAAATAGCAACCATTGGTTTGCTGATTGTATTTTTACCTGCCTGAAGGTCTCCGATTCTTTTCAGGAATGGTCTGACAATTTTTATCATTAAAAACACATAAGCAATGGCCATAATAATTACATAGATGGAGCTTGCGAAAGAGCCTGCCTTTACAATGGCAATTACAGCAGCAAGAATACACCATGCAGTAATATCGTCTGCAGCTGCACAGGTAATAACAATTGTTCCCAGTTTGGTTTTCTGAAGATTTCTCTCCTGTACAATCCTTGCCAATACCGGAAACGCTGTAATGCTCATAGAAATGGCGATGAATAAAGCAAAAGAAGTAAACTGGATACCTTCCGGTGCAAATTCCTGGTAAACAAAATAAGAAAGTCCAATTCCTAAAGCAAAAGGAATAATAATACTTGCATGGCTGATTACTACGGCATCATGAGCTTTTTTTCTTAATACACTCAGATCCAGCTCCATTCCAACAATGTACATGAAAAGGATAAGACCTATCTGACTCAGAAACTGAAGATTGCCTAATGATTCTTTGGGGAAAAGAAATGCCGAAAACTCAGGGAAATACATTCCCACAAGTGACGGTCCCAGCACAATACCAGCAATCATTTCTCCGATTACAGTGGGCTGTTTTATTTTCATACAAATCCATCCGAAAAGCCTTGCAGTCATAATGATAGTGACGATTTGCGCCAATAATAATGCAAGCGGATGGTGAAGATTGGTTTTAAATGATTCCAGGAAATTTTCCCAGGTAGAGCCGCCGCTGGTTTTAGCAACAATATTTTCTTTTACTTCCAATGTCTGTCCTTCGATAATGAAATAATACATCAGACACGAAAAAACTGCGATGGTAGTAATGTAGAAAATTAAATTTTTGTATTTCCCCAAATTCATAATTCCAATATTTTATGCAAAGTTGATAAGAATATAGTTATGTTAAATACTCTTTTTTTTAAAATGTAATGAATGTTCTAAAAAATGTAATAAAATCTATTTAAAAGAATAGCCAAGTCCGATCCCTATTTTCCAGCTGCCATTCTGATCGGCTGTTTTGGTATTGTAGTAAGCGGGAATCTGAAAGGCAATCTTTTTATAAACCATGGTAAGACCAGCGCCCAATGTAGGCATAATAGGACTGTTTTTCGTTCCTGATGACCGGTCTTCTTTTATTCTCAGTGAAGGAAGCATTCCCAATACGAATTTAACTTTTTTATGGGTAAGACTTATGTTTGGTCCTGTAAAGTTAATAAAAGCACCATGATCTACATATCCGGCCACTGCTATTCCGTCAAAAAATGATACCTTAACTTTTGAAGGGGGTTCCTGGGAGAAGCACAACCCGGATATGAGGATTCCTGCAGCATAAAAGCAATTTTTCATTATAAAATCAATTAATTCTATGCAAAAATAAATGGATTTTACCTTGGAAAAGGGAAGCTGTAATAAAGGTTGGATATTCTGTAACGAAACCCTGAAGATTTGAAAAAGGCCTATTTTCCGAATAGTTCCATCAAAGAATTTTTATAGGCATCTCCAATCTGAAGTTTCAGAAAAGTGTGGTCTTCAGTAGCAATTGTTGTAATAATTTCGTTGGTAGAAAATACTTTAATGGAAGAAAGCGCAATGATCTCTTTTTTGTTGACCTGAGCAAAATCTTTGGCTGGAAGCATTTCCAGGAGGTTTTTAAAATTCAGGTTTTTTAATACGATGGTGGTTCCGTCGCTGAGGATAATATCTTTATCTCTGCTGTCAATTTCAGAGGTTTTAATATAAGAAATCTGTTCTGTGAATATGATGGTTTTCCCGATATTGGTATTCCATTCGATGAAGTCCTTTTTAGGAGAATTTTCCACTAATTCTTTGGCTTTTTTGAAGGCCTGTATCAGTCTTTCTTTTTTAATAGGTTTTCTTACATAATCTACCACATTCAGATCGAAAGCTTCGGCTGCATATTCTTTATAAGCAGTGGTAAAGATTATTTTTTTTGAGCCTGAAATAATCTCAGCAACCTGAAGACCTGTCATTCCGGGCATTTCAATATCCAGAATACACAGATTGCAGTCGATGTTATCTATTTCACTCAGGAAGATTTTGGGATCATTGAATGCTTTTACAACTTCTACATTGTCGATCTGTTCGCATAGAAGTTTTAAATAACTGATGGCCAGTAATTCATCATCCAGAATAACGCATTTTATCATAGAATTCTCCTAAATTGATTTTTAATTCCGCCGTAAAGACTCCGTTTTTTGAGCTTCTTTCCAGTTGGTAATACGTACTGTAAATCATTTTAAGCCTTTGATCAAAAGACTGGCTTCCAAAACCGCTTTTTTCCTTTTCCAGAATATTCTTTAGCGAAGCTTTATTGCTTACTTTCATCGTAAAAATTCCGCCCTCAAGCTCCATATAAATGGAAATAAAGGAGTCTTGGGCCAGGAAATCTGTATGTTTGAAGGCATTTTCAATAAGATCCACAGAAATTAGCGGAGCAAATACCTTTTCCTCATACAAAGCATCAGATTTATTAATCCTTGATTTGATTCTGAAGTCAAAAAGAGGATTAATTTTAATTTTATTAATTTCAATAAGACTTAAAGCAAAATTGAGCTCCTCTTTTGGGCTTACATACTTATTGTTGCTTTCGTATAAAATATAGTCCAGAACATTTGCCAGCTTATCCAGTGACATATAGGTCTGATAGGCATGAGACTGTACCGAATTGAGAATATTTTTAAACAAATGCGGATTCAGCTTTGTCCCGATATGTTCCAGACGAACTTCATTCAGACGCTGTTCAATAAGTTTGTTGGTTTCCGATAATTTGGTATTTCTTTGCTTTAGCTTCTGATTCTGGCTGAAAAGGTAAATACTGGTGGTGAGAAACAGGAAAATGGCAAAAACTCCGATGAATATCAGATAATCATGAATCATGTAATAATTGCCGCCCATAATGTGGTATTAAAACTATTTAAGTTTTTTAAGACCGTTTACCATCACTGTTTCTTCACATTTTTCATAAGTGATTTCGTAAGACGGATTTTTTTCAGGATAGGTTAAAAGATAGCTTGGACAAGGTTTCTTCTGTGCATGGCTGCGGTCAAAATCTACTTTTCCTTTGGTAATGATACTGTCTTTTATAAATTTCTCATCAATCTTGTAGGCTGCCATTGCACTTTTGGCCTCTTCAGAATATTTGAATTCTTTGGAAAGACTTTCGGCAATGACACGGCTGTTGGGTAAATAGCCGCTGCAGCTTGCCCCTTTTTTGTTTAAAATAAAAAATACAAGCAAAAGCCCCGGAATGAAGCCTATTGCATAAAATTTCAGTTTTTTCATTAGAAAATTAAAAGATTGATATCGTGGTACGTAAGTCCGAAACGGTCGCAGATGATCTTCTTGGTATGTCTTCCTTTGTACATATATAAGCTCTGCTTCATTTCGTTTTTGCGGATCAGCATGTTTTCAAAGCCGCCCTCCTCGTCATAATTTAAAATATAGGAAAGGAAGAAATTCGAGATTGCCTTCGTAGTGGTTCTCGGCATTCTTGAAGTAAGGTTCGGAAGTCCGCAGTGGATGACACCGTGTTTGATGACATAAGGATCTTCCATGGTAGTAAGCTCTGAGGTTTCAATAACTTTACCGTTGTCTATGGTAATATCAATAATGACACTTCCTTTTTTCATTTTCATCACCATATCTTCAGTGACGATAGGAGTCATATTCAATCTTGGAAGAGCTCCTATCACTACATCAGCACGTCTTAAGCTTTTGCTGAGCTCTTTAGGATCAATAATGGAAGTCGGTACACGGCTGTCAACAATCGTATGAAGTCTTCTCAGCTTTGATAAAGAGTTGTCGAAAACTTTTACACTGGCTCCTAAGCCAATGGCTGCTTTCGTGGCAAATTCACCTACAATTCCGGCTCCAAGAATCACTACTTCTGCAGGTCTTACTCCTGTGATCCCTCCCAGCATTAAGCCGTTTGATAAGGCTAGTAATTCCGAAGCATATAAAATGGAAACAGTTCCTGCAATTTCTCCGATTAATCTTACCAATGCCAGCTGTTTGTATTCATCAACGATAAATTCAAAAGCAATGGCATTTATTTTTTTCTCTGCAAGCTTTAAGAAATATTCCTTGTCTCTGAGGTTGATCTGAAGTGCCGAAACCAAATAAGTATTAGGTTTCATGTACTCAATTTCGTCTTCAGTAGGAGGGTTGACTTTCAGAATGAGATCCTGCCCGAAAGCTTCTTTAGGATCATTAGTGATCTTCGCTCCTGATTCGGAATATTGTAAATCTGTAAAAAACGAACCTTCTCCGGACCCGGATTCTATAATGATCTCATGGCCGTGCTCTACCAACACCTGTACGGCGTCAGGAGTGATGCAGGTTCTCCTTTCATTGAGACAGGTCTCTTTAGGAATTCCAATACTAAACTGTTTCCCCTTTTTAATAACCTCCAATTTTTCCTCTTTCGGCATTAATTCTTCTTCTGTGAAAGGAGTAAAAATATTTGTACTCATCCTTAAATTAAATTATGTCTTACAGATTGTTATTTACACTCAATTAATGAGCAAAGATACATAATATTTAATCGAATGAAACTTCTCTGTTTTCACCCGTGTTCACAATACTCATTGTGTGATAGTTGAGACCGTAAAGCTCCTCTTCATAGACTTCCGGCCACTCGATAATGCATAAAAAAGAGTTGTCCAGATACTCTTCAATTCCGATATCATAGACTTCTTCAATGTTTTTTAAGCGGTAAAGATCAAAATGATATACTTTTCCCTTTTCTGTATTGTATTCATTGACAATAGAGTAGGTGGGAGAATTGACTTCATCCTTGCTGCCCATATTTTTAAGCAGAAATTGGGTAAAAGTAGTTTTTCCGGCTCCCAGATTTCCCTTTAATAAAAGAATGTTATGTTTTAATTCCGGAATGATGCTGTCAACAACTTCCTGCCAGTCTTCAATTTTATGTATAGTGTAATTCATTATTTCTTTAAATTTTTAGAATATAAATTGTAAAAATGTTCAGCCCTATTTTTTGCTCTTTCAGAATTTCTGTAACGATTGTTTTTAACTGGATTTTCGTATAAAGCTAATATTTCAGCAATTTCTATTGGTTGCAAGTCTTTCACATCTTTATTAAATAATGATTTGGAAACATTTTCAATCCCTTTTCTATTTTCTAAAAAGTCAAAATTACGGAAATTAAAATTCAGGCAATCTTTCTGGCTGTAAGAATGTTCAATATATCTGGCTATAAAAAATTGATCGAAAGAAGATTTATTTTGATACTCTAATCCAGGAAAAATGTTAGAGGCCATCTGATTACAAGGACATTCTTTTTTTTGAGAATTTGGATTTATGATAGCATTTCCTAAAAAAGACCAAGAATTTTGGAATAAAGAGTTGGGATAAATTGTATTATAAAAGGTGTTGAAATTTTCTGGTAATCCATTACTGCTTCTAATGTACCATGTAATAACCCTTTTATCAGATGTACTTAAAATATATCTGCCACTCAATTCTACATATAAGACAAATAAAAAGAGACTGCAAGTTATAAGTAATAACATCTTTTTTAGATACTTCATAAAGATAAATCTTTGTTCAAAAATAATCAATGGAAGTGATTTATACATAAAATTTTAGCATAATCAAAAATTTAACCTCTGCTTTCTAGTATCTAACATTTCTATAAAATTACCTATTTTTACATCATGATTTCCAAACAGACCATTGATAAAATATTCTCCACAATCCGGGTTGAAGAGATTGTGGGTGAGTACGTGCAGTTGAAAAGAGCAGGGTCTAACTTTAAAGGACTCAGCCCTTTTCATGAAGAAAAATCTCCAAGTTTTGTTGTTTCACCAAGCAAACAGATCTGGAAAGATTTCTCAACCGGAAAAGGAGGAACTGCAATCTCTTTCCTGATGGAAATTGAGAATTTTACCTATCCTGAAGCCCTTCGCCATGCGGCAAAAAAGTATGGAATTGAAATTGAAGAGGACTTGCGTGAAATTTCTGAAGAAGCAAAACATGCACAGACCGAAAAAGATCTTTTATATAAAATTCATGAGGTTGCCAATGCTTATTTCCAGGAAATTCTTTGGGATGGAGAAGAGGGAAGAAGTATTGGATTGGCTTATTTTAAAGAAAGAGAGCTTAAGGACGATATTATCAGAAAATTTCAGTTGGGGTATTCTCCCGAGAAGAAGAATGCCTTTACTGCTTATGCGCTGGAAAAGGGATACAACAAAGAAATTCTTGAGAAGTCCGGGCTTTCTATTTTCCCGGAAAACACTCCTGCAGGAGTAGACCGTTTCAGGGAACGTGTGATTTTCCCTATTCACAGTTTTTCAGGAAGGGTTCTGGGTTTTGGTGCAAGGATTCTTAAAAATAATGTTAAGACTGCAAAATATCTCAATTCGCCGGAAACAGAAATTTACCATAAATCCAATGTTCTTTATGGATTAAACCAAAGCAAACAGGCTATTTCAAGAAAGAATGGCTGTCTTTTGGTGGAAGGATATATGGATGTGATTTCCCTTCATATGTCAGGCATTGAAAATGTGGTGGCCAGCTCCGGAACGTCTTTGACAACGGAGCAGATTAAACTGATTAAGAGGCTTACAGAAAATGTAACGATTCTTTTTGACGGTGATAATGCCGGTATCAAAGCCAGTTTCCGAAGTATTGATATGCTTTTGACAGAAGGAATGAACATTCGTGTCCTTCTTTTCCCTGATGGAGACGACCCGGATTCATTCGCCAGAAAACATCCGCAGGAATACGTAGAAAAGTATATTGAAAATGAAGCGATGGATTTTATCGACTTCAAAGCGGAAATTCTGTTGAGGGATGTTGGTAATGATCCTATTAAAAAAGCAGAAGCGATAAGGGATATCGTAAAATCTGTTTCCTTTGTACAGAATGCATTGAAAAGGGAAGTTTACCTTAAAGAGGTTTCCAATAAATTCGGACTTTCTGAGCAGAGTCTTTTCAATGAGCTGGATGTTCAGAAGCAGATCACACAGAACCAGACACATCATGTTCAGCAACAGCAGAAGGAAAAAGCAGCATCTCCGAAGATGGAGATTGTTCCTTTGGACCAGGAAAAGGAAGATCCATTTTTGTATGATGTGCTGTTCATGGAGAATAAACTTGTAGAACACATGCTGGCATTTGGGGATATTATTCTGAAACGTAGAAATGAACAAGGTGAAGAATATCAGATTACAGTAATTGAGGAAATTCTTCATCATTTTGAAGAAGAGCAGTATGTATTTTTAGTCAAAGGCAATGAAATCATTATCACTCAGGTGAGGGAAGGAATTCAGAAAGATGAGCTTAGAAGTGGAAACTTTTTTGTATCTTTTATGGATGAAGAGATTACCACAAAGGTTGTGGATGCTTTGATTCCGTTGGATGATCTTGAAAACTGGGCTTCCAGAAATATTTATCCTCCCAATTACGGGGATAAGGTGGCGGATCAGATTCAGGGAGATGTTTTATTGCATAAATACAGATATATTGATTATTTAATCACAGAAACAGATAAAGAGCTAGATCTATACAGGGATACAGACGAAGTAAAGTACTATGAGCTTATCAAAAAAATCACTTTATTGAAACAGGCTTCAATGCGATTGAGTAATATCATCGAATATTCGCCCATCAAAGGAATCTATGGAGATAGGAAAAGATAGTTTTAAGTCAGTTTTTTTGATATTCTGTGACAAAAAGTCCTATAAAATTTTAGGAATAAATATTGTAATTTAAACTTCGAGAATAATATAAAAATAATACATAATAGAAATATGGACATTAAAAAGGATTTCAGAGATTTCTCTGTAAAACATTTAGGAAACAACGGTTTGGTTACCGATCAGTATATGGGAATGTATGGCCCAACGAATCTTACTCCGTACATCATGGAAGAAAGAAGATTAAACGTTGCTCAGATGGACGTTTTCTCCCGTTTGATGATGGACAGAATTATCTTCCTGGGAACAGGGATTGATGATCAGGTAGCAAACATCGTTACGGCACAGCTTTTATTCTTAGAAAGTGCAGACCCATCAAAAGATATTCAGATCTATATCAACTCTCCTGGTGGAAGTGTTTATGCAGGTTTAGGTATTTATGACACGATGCAGATCATTAAGCCGGATGTAGCTACAATCTGTACAGGTATGGCTGCTTCAATGGGAGCTGTATTACTGGTTGCAGGAGAAAAAGGAAAACGTTCTGCGCTTAAGCACTCAAGAGTAATGATTCACCAGCCTTCAGGAGGTGCTCAGGGAGTTGCTTCTGATATGGAGATCAACTTGAGAGAGATGCTGAAACTGAAGCAGGAACTTTATGAAATCATTGGTCACCACTCAGGACAAACCTACGAGTGGGTAGAAAAATCTTCTGACAGAGATTACTGGATGACTTCTGAAGAAGCTAAAGGCTACGGAATGGTAGATGAGGTTCTACAAAGATCTACAGAGAAAAAATAATTGATTGTAAAATCATAAGAAACCGCACCAATCTGGTGCGGTTTTTTTGTTGGCTTATGGCAGCAGTAGTCACATTTTTTTAATCATGGATCTTTGTGCTTGTGCTCAAATTATTTTCAGAGTCTAATGTTAAAATACAATTATCATTATATTCAAGATCAGTTTACAATCAATTTATACATTCGCAGCCATAAAAGTGAATATGAAAAAATTACTATTGTCTGTTGTAGTGCTGGCAGTATTGGCTTCATGTAAAAGTGATGATGATACCACAATAATTAATCAGGATATTAATTATTCCAAACTACCTCAGGAATTTCCATTTACAAAACTGGCTACCATAAACGGAGTAGATGTCATCAATGGTGGATTTGGTTCCGGAGCAGCAGCCCACCCTACAAGAAAAGGTGAATTCTACGTCATCACAGATAGAGGGCCTAATACTGACTTTCAGAATGGAAAAAAATTCCTTGCTCCTAACTTTACTCCTACCATTATGCATTTTAAAATCAATGCTGAAGGGAATGTGGAAGTAATCAAATATATTAAGCTTAAAAATCCATCAGGACAGATTATTACAGGGCTTCCAAACCCGGTAGGAATGGGAAGTACAGGGGAAATAGCCTATGACGCTTCCGGAAATGTTTTAGGCACAGATAAATATGGATTAGACAGTGAAAGTATTGTGGCAGCATCAGACGGTACATTCTGGGTTTCTGATGAATATGGTCCACACATCGTACATTACAGTGCAGATGGAGTAGAAATGGAAAGAATAAGTCCGATAGGTGTAAATACCGGACCAAGAAAATTACCCGCAGTTTTAGCGAAAAGAAGAGCTAACAGAGGTATGGAAGGACTTTGCATTACCCCGGATGGAAGAACGCTGGTAGGAACCATACAGTCAATGATGCTTGTACCGAGCAAAGCATTGGCAACTAATACTACTTTAACGAGAATTGTCACATTTGATATTATTACAGGGCAGACCAAACAGTTTTTATATAAGCAGGATGGAGGCGCTTCTGATTCAGTTTGTGATATTACAGCATTAAGTAACAATGAATTCCTGGTGATTGAAAGAGATGGAAATTTCGGATCTCAGGGAGGAATAAAAAAAGTATACAGAATTAACCTGAGCAATGCCTCCGATGTGAACGGGACTGATATTAATGCAGTAGACGGGATGAAAATTAATGGGAAAGCTTTAGAACAGTGCTCATGGGATGAAATTACCAATGCAGGGATAAAAGCTGTTTCAAAAACATTAGCCGTAGATCTGGTTGCAAAACTGGGCTATGAACATGATAAATTTGAAGGAATAGTTTATTTAGGAAATAATAAACTGGCTGTTTTCAATGATGATGACTTTGGAGTAGTGGATGATGGAAACGGAAATCCTAAAGCCAAAATTTTACCAAAGACAGGTAAAGTAGACAAAGGAACTATGTATGTAGTCGATATTCAATAATTAGATTTTTTTAACGGAAAACGGCGGCATCGAAGATGCCGCCGTTTTTATGTATCAATAGGAACGGGTTTTATCCGGAACCCCATTATTTTTTTGCTTATTAATTAAAACCTTCAATAATCTTAGAGAAATCCTCTAATTTCAAAGCTGCCCCTCCAATCAGACCTCCGTCGATATCCGGCTGAGAGAAGATTTCTTTTGCATTGTCTGGCTTTACAGATCCTCCATAAAGGATTGAAACCTCATCAGCAACTTCCTGTCCGTATTTTGCAGCGATGATACTTCTGATATGTGCATGAATCTCCTGAGCCTGCTCCGGGCTTGCCGTTTCTCCTGTTCCGATAGCCCAAACCGGTTCGTAAGCAATCACTACCTTCTTAATTTCTTCAGCAGAAAGTGTGAAAAGAGCTACTTCAGTCTGATTTTTTACTACTTCCAGATGTTGTCCTGCCTTTCTCTGCTCAAGAGTTTCCCCATTACAGTAAACAGGAATAAGACCTTTGTCAAGCGCTAATTTGATTTTTCTGTTACAGTGAGAATCTGTTTCTCCATGATACTGTCTTCTTTCAGAGTGCCCGATTAATGAACCGGTAGCATCGATAGATTCCAACATATCTGCAGAAATTTCTCCTGTATAAGCACCACTTTCATGCTCACTCATATCCTGAGAAAATACCCCGATTTCATCCTTTTCAAAGATGTCTTTTGCCATCATTAAATATAATGCAGGTGGAGCGATCCAAACCTCACAGTTGGTAGCGTTGTTGTTTTTATAGCTTAGTAACTGAATCATCAATTGTTGTGCATCAATTACATTTTTGTTCATTTTCCAGTTGCCTGCAACTATTTTTCTTCTCATAAGATTTAAATATAGATTTATTTTATTTTTTTTTGTTACAATCCCCAAAGATTTTTCAGCAGAACGTAGAACGTATGCTCCTCTTCAGTTACTTTATTATCAGCTTTGATCAATGATTTTGCAAACTGAACAAACTTTACACGCTCATCTTCTGTAGAATCATCATGAAAACATCTTGCATGGAATTCAAAATGATCTTTCCATTCTTCAGGCTGCAAAAGAGCTAATGTGTCTAGTTCGTTGTCAAGATTCATTCTGAACGGAAATTCATCTGCCAGATATTGCTGAACCAGCATTCCTTCCTCAGGAGCAAACTCTCCGTCTACAGAAGAAAGAATCATTAATAAGTGATAGCCGGCGATTGATTTATTTGATTTTTGCATTTTTTAATATTTTATTACTAGATCGTCTAAGTTATTTTCTTTTAAAATTTTATCGAGATATTTACCTCTACTGCTTGAATTTCTTTGATAAGGAGCAAATTTCTGAGTTACTTCGTTGAATTCCTCGTTCAGCTTTATCAGTTCATCTGATTCTTCTGGGGTAAGTTTTTTATCAGAAGACTGTGTGTTGAAATGAATCAGTTTTTTTACTGCAATTTCCTTTTTTACAATTTCCTCTTCTGTAGAATGTAATGTACAAATCCCATATATGCCATTACAATAGGCAGCCCACTCACTTTCAAATATTTCATTTAGCTTTTCCTGTTCCGGAAAAGAAGTATTGAATATACTATCATAAGCAAAGGCTTTATCAGGATGGTTGATCAGATTTAGGATAAAGTTTTCTTTAAATTCTTCTTTGTATAGATGAATATCCCTCAATTCTTTATTCTTTTTAACCAGTGAAATACAGTTCTTACTGAAATATTTTTCTGTAATTTCACTTTCAAATTCATCATTAAGAGGTGATGTAATTCTGATACTTCTGGAAACCGTGTAAGAAGGTTGTGGAACTAATTGATTTTGAATGAGCGCAGCCAGTTCATCCTTACTGATATTCGTTATAGTACACAATTCATTTTCTGTAATATAATTTTCATTAATATAATCAAAATTTTGTTCCATCACTTTTGAAATAATTAATTGATATAATCCTTTGCAGGCTGTTTGTCTATAATTTTTCCATTTTCAAGAATCAGTACAAACGGGTTGCTTCTTGCTATGGTTTTGATGGCAGTTCCGTCCATCATTGCATTTTTAATAGTTTTAAAAGTATTCGGATAGGTAGAAATACCATAGATAAGAGCTCCTTTCTGTGTATTTACTTTAGCTTCCACCTTTTGAAGCAGATCAGCAGGAACATCTTTTGGATGATAAGAGAATACCAAAACAGCTTTTGGGGCGTTGATGATATCGTTCGTAACCTCCATTCCTGTAGGATCTTCAATCTTAAATTTCACAATTTCAGATTTGTAACCTTCTTTGATCATTACAGATTCATTTTTTCCTTCCTCAATTTTCCATGGAGAACCTTCTGCCCAGTATTCTGTTTTTTTGATATAATCATCCTGATTTACCTTTATAACAGCTCCTGTTTTCTGGTTTTTCAGAGAGTAAAAAGTTTTATATTCGGAAGGGTTTTTTCCGATTTTTCCTTTTTCACCTTTAATGTCCGTGCCTATTTTATAATCACGGAAATCAATGATAGGTTCATGCATAATTCCCTGCGCCATTACATAGATCATCCCTAGAGAAAAGACGGTTAAAAGGATATATTTAAATGTGTTGGAGGTCTCTTTCTTGGTAACCCCATACTCATCTTTTTTACGGAAATCTTTTCTGTACAAAACAAATAATATAATCAATCCTATCAGAAGTACAACATCCTTAAGGAAGCTCTGCCAAGGCGTAAATTTGATGGCATCGCCAAAACATCCACAGTCCGTTACCATATTGAAATAGGCTGAATAAAAAGTAAGGAATCCAAAGAAAATACAAAGGGCAATTAATAGGGACAAGGTAAATTTAAGCTTTAATTTAAGCAGCAGCATAAATCCAAGGAAAAGCTCCAGTACCACTACTATAATGGAAAACAGCAGGGCAAACTTTTCTAAAAACGGCATGTTGAAAACAGGAGGAGCAAAATATTCTTCCATTTTGAAAGAAAAACCTATCAGATCCACGGCTTTCACAAAGCCTGAAAGGATAAAAATAACAGCAATAATAAAGCGTAATAAACCTTTGAGCATATTAAATATTTTTGGGTTCGAATTGATTTTCTTTTTCCGAGAACTTGATAAGGCAGAAGACGGCATAATTCAGCATATCGAAATAGTTGGCATCAAGCCCTTCCGAAACGATTGTTTTTCCCTGATTGTCCTCAATCTGCTTAGTTCTTAATACTTTCTGATAAATAAGATCCGTGATTGAAGAAATTCTCATATCTCTCCATGCCTCACCATAGTCATGATTTTTTCTTTCCATCAAAGCCTTTGCCTCATTGGCATATTTGTCATACAGACCTAAAATTTCATCTTTATTTTCATTGAAATCATTGGAAAGACCTTTCTCAAGCTGAATAAGTCCAATGATAGAGTAGTTCACAATGGCAATAAATTCATCTTCCTCACTCTCATCCACCATTTTTTTATCAGTCATCTGCAGCGTACGGATCCTGTTGACTTTGATGTAAATCTGATCTGTAATGGAACTCGGTCTTAACACCCTCCATGCTGCACCATAATCCTGTAATTTTTTACCGAAAAGATCACGGCACTGACTGATAACTTTCTCGAACTGTACTGATGTTTTTAGCATAAATTTTCTTAATCTTCCAAATATACGAATTCGGTTTTAGATTTTTGAATTTGATGAGCTGAGTTTGTGAGTCAGAGGGTTTGAGAGTGGGAGAGTTCGAGTATTTCGGATTCTTGATGCGGATTTCGAGTAGTTAGGTGTTAGAGTTTGAGAGTGAGAGAGTTTTAGATTAGAAAGTATTTGAGGAAAAAGTTTCAAGATTCGATTTACTGAGTTCTGGGATTTGAGAGTGTACATTTAGCTTCCAACCTCCAGCTTCTAGCTTCCAGCCTATAATTTTTAATTTCTTCTCATTAAAAACTCATAAATCACTAATTTTGCACCACAAATCATTTATCAACTATTAACTCTCATCCATCAATAATAACTTCCATGCTCTCCAACCCTCAAATTCACTCAATCAACTGCAACGGTCGTTTAGTACAACTGGACACTCCAAAGATCATGGGAATCCTGAATCTGACTCCGGATTCATTCTCTGACGGTGGAAAATTTAATAATGAAAAATCAGCACTGAATCATGCCGAAAAGCTGTTAAAAGAAGGAGCTGAAATATTGGATATCGGTCCTCAGTCTACACGTCCCAATGCTGATTTTTTAAGTACTGAAGAAGAAATAAACAGAATCGGAAATCTTATTTCTCTGATCAAAAAAGAATTTCCGGAAGCTCTGATTTCCCTTGATACTTTTTATGCAGAAACAGTGAAATTCGGATTTAACGAAGGAATTGATCTGATTAATGATATTTCAGGCGGACAGTATGATGCAAAAATGTTTGATACAGCTGCTGAAACGAAGCTTCCTTACATCCTCATGCATGTAAATCCTTCCTACCAAACCATGCATGATAAAATAAAATTTGAAGATATTACGCTGGAAGTGAACCGGTATTTCTCCCAAAAAACGAAAGAACTTTTAGAAAAAGGAGTGAATGATATCATTCTTGATCCCGGTTTTGGTTTCGGAAAAACAGTAGAAGATCAGATGAAAATGATCCATGAAGTTGAATATCTCGGATTTGAAAAATTCCCTCTTTTAATAGGTATTTCCAGAAAGTCATTTATCTATAAACCGCTCGGAAAATCACCTCTGGATATCAATGAAGAAACTCAGAAACTTCATATGAAAGTGTTGGAGCAGGGCGCAAAAATTTTAAGAGTTCATGATGTGGCTGAAGCAAAGAAAATACTGACCCGTTTTTTACGAAAAAAATAAAAAGTGTGAAAAAAACTTGTGAGTAATTAAAAAGTTTATACATTTGCAATATGAATTTTACGAATCAGAAAAATATTATTGTCATTTCTATTATTGCTGTTGTCATTAGCAACAGTAAGGAAACGGCATTTTAAATAGATTTAATTTAAATTATATATAAAACCGTTTCAAATGATGAAACGGTTTTTTTGTTTTAATTTTTTATAGTACAAGAGTATGTATCAGTTATTATCAGTAATTATTATCGTCATTATTATTCCCTTGCGTCTGTGAGAAGGAAAGTGTATGACTGTACATATATTGAGCCCTCTCACAACGTGAGAGGGCTTTTTTTATTCCCATTTTTAAATTTTTTAAACCTTATAACATGTATTACAACGACGACACGACCATCTACTTTGACGGAAAATTTATGAAAGCGAAAGATGCCGGAACAGACCTCTACGGACAATCACTTCACTATGGTTATTCTGTTTTTGAAGGAATTAAATCCTACAGCACAGATCAGGGAACCAGAATCTTCAAAGCAAAAGAACACTACGAAAGACTGAAAAAATCAGCAGAACTGATGCACATTCCCTTTGATTATTCCGTAGAACAGCTTACTGATCTTACTTACGAACTTCTGGAACGTAATGGTTTCACAGATGCTTATATCCGTCCGTTGGTCACATGTTCACCCAATATGTCACTTTCAAAAGGACAAAAATCTTATCTGTCACTTCTTGCCTGGGAATGGAATAACGGCTATCTGGCAGACAAAATGAAAATTATGACTTCCCCTTTTCAACGTCCTAATCCTAAAGCTTTCAAGGTTGAAGCCAAAGTAGGTGGCCATTATGTAAACTCAATATTGGCTTGTCAAGACGCTAAAGACAAAGGTTATGATGAAGCGCTGGTACTGGATGAAAACGGAAACGTTGCCGAAAGCTCAGGTGCCAATGTTTTCTACGAAAAAGACGGAGTTTTATATACTCCGGCCAAAGGAAGTATCCTTCCGGGAATCACTAGACAAACCGTGATGGAAATTTGTAATAAGCTTGATATTCCTGTAAAAGAGACTTTTTTTAAACCGGAAGAAATGAGAGGTGCAGATGCCGGTTTTTTCTGTGGTACAGCAGCAGAAATTGTTGCCCTGAATTCACTTGATGATATTCCTTTTACCAAAAACTGGGAAGATACTGCAAGCGGGAGAGTACAGCAGGCATATTTGAAATTGGTAAGAGTTCTGTCATTGTAAATTTTTATGGTTTAAGTATTTAATTATCAATCAAATACATCTATTTTTTAAACGGTTGAGTATTGTAGTTTTTAGAAAAACCGAAAATGAAAAGAATATTACAAAATGTAGTTTTGGATCGAAATTTAGTAAAGAACTCCAATTTAAGAAGAGGAAAAGAATAGAAAATGCAGTAAAAATATGTTAAATAAATATTCAAAAACATTCACGCAGAACAGTGAGCAACCCGCAGCCAAAGCAATGTTGTACGGGATAGGATTTACAGAAGAAGATATGCACAAGGCTCAGGTAGGAATTGCCAGTATGGGGTATGACGGAAATACCTGCAATATGCATTTGAATGATCTGGCTCAGGTTGTAAAAAAAGGAACATGGAATCATGGGTTAGCCGGATTGGTTTTTAACACAATCGGAGTAAGTGATGGTATGAGCAATGGAACAGATGGAATGCGTTATTCTCTGGTAAGCCGTGATGTAATTGCAGACAGTATCGAAGCGATCTGCGGAGCACAATACTACGACGGATTGATCGCATTGCCAGGATGCGACAAAAATATGCCGGGAACTATCATCGCAATGGGAAGGCTGAACAGACCATCCATCATGGTGTATGGAGGAACAATTGCTCCAGGCTGCTACAAAGGTGAACAGCTTAACATTGTTTCTGCTTTTGAAGCATTAGGGAAAAAGATTGCCGGAGAAATCACTGAAGAAGATTTTGATGGTGTTGTAAAGAATTCCTGCCCAGGCGCAGGTGCATGCGGTGGAATGTATACTGCCAATACAATGGCTTCCGCGATAGAAGCATTAGGAATGAGTCTTCCATATTCCTCTTCCAACCCAGCCTTAAGCAAAGAAAAACAGGAAGAATGCCTTGAAGCAGGAAAATACCTGAAAGTATTATTGGAAAAAGATATTAAACCTTCGGATATCATGACCCGTAAAGCCTTTGAAAATGCTCTTCGCATGATTGTTATTCTCGGAGGAAGTACCAATGCGGTTTTACATTTCATAGCCATGGCAAAAAGTGTTGGAGTGCCGCTTACTCAGGATGATTTCCAAAAGATGAGTGATAAAACTCCAGTACTGGCAGATCTGAAACCCAGCGGAAAATACCTGATGCAGGATCTGTATGAACACGGAGGAATACCATCAGTAATGAAATATCTTTTAAATCAGGGATTATTACACGGTGATTGCTTAACAGTAACAGGAAAAACATTAGCAGAGAATTTAGAAAATGTTCCTGATCTGGATTTCAATACACAGAAAATCATAAAACCATTGTCAGAGCCTGTAAAAGCTACCGGACACCTGAGAATATTATACGGAAATCTTGCTGAAAAAGGAAGCGTGGCAAAGATCACAGGTAAAGAGGGAGAACGTTTCGTAGGAAAAGCCCGTGTATTTGATGGTGAAAAGAATCTGATCAGAGGAATTCAGGATGGAACCGTACAGCATGGCGATGTCATTGTTATCCGTCATGAAGGACCGAAAGGTGCTCCTGGAATGCCTGAAATGCTGAAACCTACCAGTGCACTGATAGGAGCAGGTCTTGGAAGCAGCGTCGCTTTGATTACAGACGGAAGATTTAGCGGAGGAACCCACGGATTTGTAGTTGGGCACATCACTCCAGAAGCTCACGAAGGAGGTTTGATAGCCTTTGTAAATGATGATGACCTGATTGAAATTGATGCCGTAAACAACACCATACAGCTCAAAGTTTCGGAAGAAGAAATAGAAAAAAGAAAGAAAGATTGGCAAAAACCGCCTCTTAAAGTACAGAAAGGATTGCTTTATAAATATGCATTAACAGTATCATCAGCGGCAGAAGGCTGTGTAACAGACGAAATCACTCAATAAAAGTATATGGAAAACCTGAATTTATCAACAGAAATACAACTTAGCGGAAGCCGGATCATTTTGGAGGCATTTCTTAACGAAGGCATAAAAACAGTTTTCGGATATCCGGGAGGTGCTATTATTCCTATTTATGATGCTCTTTACGACTATCAGGAGAACCTGAAACATATACTTGTACGTCACGAACAAGCTGCAGTACATGCGGCACAGGGTTTAGCAAGAGTCTCAGGGGAAGTTGGTGTTGTATTGGCTACCAGCGGTCCCGGCGCGACCAATCTCGTAACCGGTTTAGCTGATGCACTATTGGATAATACTCCTTTGGTATGCATTACAGGGCAGGTTTTTGAACACCTTCTCGGAACTGATGCCTTTCAGGAAATAGATGTAATGAACGTCACGAGCCCGGTTACCAAATGGAATTATCAGGTAACCGATGCTAATGAGCTTCCCGAAGTATTGGCAAAAGCATTTTACATTGCAAAATCAGGTCGTCCAGGTCCTGTATTGATTGATGTTACCAAAAATGCCCAGCTGCAGTCTGTTGATTATAAAGGATATTCTCCATGTCAATCATTGAGAAGTTATAAACCAGATCCCAATTTATGTTTTGAAAGTATTGAAAAAGCAGCGGAACTGATCAATAATGCAGAGAAGCCATTTATCATTGCTGGACAGGGGATTATGCTGGGGAAAGCTGAAAAAGAGTTTTTAGAGTTTGCCGAAAAATCAGGAATTCCGGTAGCATGGACGGTTTTAGGAATGAGCGCCATTCCTACCGATCATCCCCAAGCTGTAGGAATGGTAGGAATGCACGGAAACTATGGCCCGAATATATTAACCAACGAATGTGATGTTCTGATTGCTGTCGGAATGAGATTCGATGACCGCGTAACCGGAAGACTGGATCAGTATGCGAAACAGGCAAAAATCATTCACCTTGATATTGATAACGCAGAGATTAATAAAAATGTAAAAGTTGATGTTCCGGTTCTTGGAAACTGTAAACATACGCTTCCATTTCTTACAAAATGGATTGTGAAAAGAGAACATCCGGAATGGCATGAGAGATTTAAAAAATGTCATGAAATTGAAAGTATCCAATTGATCAATACAGAGCTTTACCCTGAAGAAGGCGAGATTACAATGGGAGAAGTTATCCGTTACCTGAATGAGATGACAAAAGGGAATGCGGTTATTGTAACCGATGTGGGGCAGCATCAGATGGCAACATGCCGTTACTCTCATTTCAAACATTCCCGAACCAACGTCACAAGTGGAGGGCTTGGGACTATGGGATTCTGTCTTCCTGCTGCAATAGGAGCATCTTATGCAGAGACCAACCGTCCTGTTATTGCGGTGATGGGTGATGGTGGAGCTCAGATGAATATTCAGGAACTGGGAACTATAATGCAGTATCATCCGGAAGTAAAGATTTTAATTCTGAATAATTGCTATCTCGGAATGGTGAGACAGTGGCAGGAATTGTTTCACGAAGAAAGATATTCCTCAGTAGATATTCAGAGTCCGGATTTTGTTCAGGTAGCAAAGGGGTACAATATATCAGGAAAGAAAGTATCCGAGAGAGAAGACTTGAAGTGGGCTCTCCGTGAAATGCTTGATCATAAAGGTGCTTTCCTCCTTGAAGTAATGACAGGAAAAGAACACAATGTATTTCCGATGATTCCGCAGGGAAAAAGTGTTTCGGAGATTGTATTAAATAATAAAGCTTAAAAATAAAAAGATGAAAACAGATCATAAAGAATACACCATTACGGCGTACACAGAAGATTATTTAGGGTTAATCGGACGGATTAATGCTATTTTTTCAAGAAGAAGAATTTCTATGGTGACCTTCAATGTAGGTCCTTCCGAAATAGAAAAAGTAAAAAAGTTTGTCATCGTAATCAGAGAAACAGAAGACTCTGTTCAGAAGATCAGCAGACAAATGGAAAAGCAGGTAGACGTTCTGGAAGTACATTATCACAGAAATCCATACCTGACGGCAGTAGAATATGCCAGCTAAGAATAAAAATTAAACATCACAATCAATAATAAATAAAATCAAAGAAAATGGCAAAATTGAATTTTGGAGGAGTAGAAGAGAATGTAGTAACAAGAGAAGAATTTCCGTTGGAAAAAGCTCAGGAAACATTAAAAAACGAAGTCGTAGCAGTGATCGGATATGGAGTACAGGGACCCGGACAGGCTTTGAACCAGAAAGATAACGGAATTAATGTTATTGTAGGGCAGAGAAAAAACTCCAAATCATGGGATAAAGCAGTAGCAGACGGATTTGTACCGGGAGAAACTTTATTTGAAATCGAAGAAGCATTGGAAAAAGGAACCATAATCTGCTACCTTCTGAGTGATGCCGCACAGATTGAATACTGGCCGAAAGTAAAACAGCATCTTACTCCAGGAAAAGCGTTATACTTTTCTCATGGCTTCGGGATCACGTTCAGCGAGCGTACAGGAATTGTTCCTCCAGCCGATGTAGATGTATTTCTGGTAGCACCAAAAGGTTCAGGAACTTCATTAAGAAGAATGTTCCTGCAGGACAGAGGTCTGAACAGCAGTTTTGCCGTTTATCAGGATGCTACAGGAAAAGCCAGAGAAAGAGTAACAGCATTAGGCATCGCAATAGGAAGCGGATATCTTTTTGAAACCGACTTTAAAAAAGAAGTATACAGTGATCTTGCCGGAGAGCGTGGAACATTGATGGGAGCTGTACAGGGAATATTTGCCGCTCAGTATGATGTATTGAGAAAAAACGGACACAGCCCTTCCGAAGCCTTTAATGAAACCGTAGAAGAATTGACTCAGTCATTAATGCCTTTAGTGGCAGAAAATGGAATGGACTGGATGTACGCCAATTGCAGCACAACAGCTCAGAGAGGAGCTTTAGACTGGTGGAAACGCTTCAGAGATGCTACTTCGCCTTTGTTTGAAGAACTATATGACAATGTAGCCAAAGGAAACGAAGCACAACGTTCAATCGACAGCAACAGCAAACCGGATTATCGTGAAAAATTAGAAGTCGAACTTACTGAGCTGAGAGAAAGCGAAATGTGGAAAGCTGGTAAGACAGTACGAAGCCTGAGACCAGAAAACAATTAATTACCAAACAGATGATGAAAGAGGGAGTAAGTTCCTCTGTTTTAGAGAATGTCTATAAAGCAGAGGAACGATTAAAAAATGTAGTGGTAAAAACACCTTTGGCTGTCAATAATAATTTGTCAGCTATTTATGAGTCGAACATTCGTTTTAAAAGAGAAGACCTTCAAAGGGTAAGATCTTATAAAATAAGAGGAGCCTATAATAAGATGGCAACCATGTCTGAGGAAGAACTTTCAAAAGGTGTTGTTTGTGCCAGTGCCGGAAATCATGCGCAGGGCGTTGCGTTTGCATGTCAGACAATGAAAGTAAAAGGAACTATTTTCATGCCTTTACCAACGCCCGGACAAAAGCTTGAACAGGTAAAGATGTTCGGTGGAGAATACATAGATGTTATTCTTTATGGAGATACTTTTGATGTAGCAAAAGATGCTGCGATGAGGTTTTGTAAAGATCATAACAGCGTATTTATTCATCCTTTTGATGATCCGGCGATTATTGAAGGACAGGCAACAACAGCACTCGAGATTCTGGAGCAGGCAGAAGGTGCTGTTGATTATCTTTTTGTTCCGATAGGTGGCGGTGGACTGGCAGCAGGAATCTGTACTGTATTTCAGCATTTGTCTCCGCAAACAAAAATTATCGGAGTAGAACCCTCCGCTGCAGCAAGCATGAAAAAAGCCCTTGAAAAAGGAAAACCTGTTCTTCTTGAAAAGATAAGCCGTTTTGTAGACGGGGCAGCAGTACAGAAAGTAGGAGATATTACTTTTGAACGCTGTAAAAATATCCTGTACGATATGGTTACAGTAGATGAAGGACTTGTATGTGAAACCATATTGTCCCTGTATAATAAAGATGCTATCGTAGTAGAACCGGCGGGAGCACTTTCAGTAGCAGCATTGGAAAGATACAGAGAGGAAATAAAAGGTAAAAATGTTGTGTGTATTATCAGCGGAAGCAACAATGACATTACCCGTATGGAAGAAATCAAGGAAAAAGCATTGCTTTATGCGGGGTTAAAGCATTATTTCCTGGTCAGATTTCCACAGCGTCCGGGAGCATTGAAAACCTTTGTGATAGATGTATTAGGCCCTGATGACGATATTACCTACTTTGAGTACACCCAGAAAAATTCAAAAGAAAAAGGAATTGCAGTAGTAGGAATTGCTCTGAAACAAAACAAAGATTTCACCCCTTTAATCGATAAGATGAAACAAAATGATTTTTTTGTCAACTACCTGAACAATGATCCTTCTCTGATGAATCTTCTTATTTAAAAGAACTATAATTAATTAAAAATAATTTTTGAAACCATTAAGAATGATTAAGTTTTTAAAAATAGTGAAGGATAATATCTTGAGATATTTATTAAGCGGAATGCTTCATTCAAACTGACTTGAATCTTAACCTTTCTTAAAGTCTCAATTTCAAATTGTATTCTATATTAAATTATTTCATTTTCAAACGGATTCTAAAAATACAATGATGAAAAAAGCTTCACAATCTGTGAAGCTTTTTTGATAGGATGAAAATTATTTTGAAACCATTAAGGATGATTAAGTTTTTAAGAATAGCGAAGGAAAATATCTTTTGATATTTATTAAGCGGAATGTTTCATTCAAACTGATTTTAATCTTAACTTTCCTTATCACCTAAATTCTTCTTAATGGTTCAATTCTTTTTCCTTATAAATTATCTTTCAAGCGAAAAATTTGAAATTACTTTCGGACGTTCTGTTTCATTAGCAACTTTCCAGGATGTTCTGTACATCCATTCCGTCATTTTATATAGCTTTTTATAATTGATATTTTCTGATTCATCCTGTGGTGTATGATACTGATCATGCAGCACACTGGTGAAAAATATCGCAGGAATCCCGATTTTAGCATAAGGAAGGTGATCACTTCTGAAATAGAAATATTCAGCATGGCTAGGAGAATCCCAATCTTTCAGGTATTTGAATTTTGTACTCTCATTATTGGCCTCTTCAGCCATTTTTACAAGCTCTTCAGAATTTTTGTGAGGGGCATTTCCTCCCAATAAAGCCGCTTCATTATTATCATTTCTCCCGATCATATCACCGTTCAGAACAGCTACAATTTTCTCTTTCGGAACTACTGGATGTGCTGCGTGCCATCTGGAACCTAGCAATCCTCTTTCTTCGGCTCCATGAAAAACAAACAGGATACTTCTTTTTCCCGGTTGCTTTTTGTAAGCTCTCGCCATTGCCAACATGGCAACACAGGTACTGGCATTATCATCAGCACCATTGTAGATGGTGTCGTTCTTTACAGGATGTCTGATCCCGTCATGATCCTGATGTCCACTTAGCAAAACATATTCGTTTTTAAGAACAGGATCTGTACCTTCTATTTTCCCGATAATATTAACTGATGGATATTTGTACGTTTCAGTGATCAGGTTCAGAGAAGCTTTTGGATTGTTTTTTACCCAACCTGCATTCTCTCTTTTAATCCATAAAACAGGAATATTGTTCGTGATTTTCTCTCTTAATCCTTCCACGCCGTAACTTCCTCTTGTCATTTGTGGCAATACTTCTATCCAGCTTTGTTCAGAAATATCATCGGTAATGAAAATGATGGCTTTCGCTCCCAGTTCAGAAGTTTTATTGTAATATTTATTTCTTACGAATCCGGGATATCTTCTTACAAAAAGAGTCATATCTTTTGATATATTTTTGTCAGAAGCGTTTATGGCAAGAACCTTTCCTTTAATATTCAATTTGGCAAGATCTTCAGGTTCTGCGTTTCCGGCATATACAATTTCAGCATCTAAAGAAGCGTTCACAGGTTCTGCAACCAGGAAATCTTTCCATAGTTTTAAGGTGTTATCTCCAATTTTTAGGCTGCTTTGCGGAATAACCTGATGCCTGTACATATCAAAAAACTGGAAAAAAGTTCCGTTATCTCCGGCAGGTTTCATTCCAGCTTCTTTGGCTTTGTCAGCCAGCCACATAGAAACTTTCAGTTCATCCAGAGTTCCTGCTTCACGGCCCCAGAATTGGTCTGCTGCAAGCTGATACATATCGGTACGAAGATCAGATTCTTTGATGGCAGAAACCAAAGGCTTTTTATAACTCTGAGAATTTCCAATGGTAAACAGGAAGAGACTTAGCAGAGAAAAAACATAATTTTTATTCATCAAAATTTTTAATTGAAGTTAGTCAATTTTTCTGAAAACTGTTTTGAAAACTCTTTTCTGTCTTCCTCCAGTTTTTCCGGTGTAGAAGGCAGAATATAGTTAAAAAGAATCTTATCTTCATTATCTAAAAAGATAATTTCCTTTTCATTTCCGTCCATCATCTGTGAGAAAATGGCCCACATTGAAGTGTCTTTTAATTTTAATAGTTCAAAAAACTGTTCTGCTTTGATTTCGATTTTCTGCATGATATTTTATATAAAATGTAAAATGTAAAATGTAAAATGTAAAATTTTTGCGGTAAAGATCGGGAATATTAAAATTCCAGAAACTTCAGCTTAAACTGGATCGCAAAGTTTTCTTTGAAATAAGGGGTGGCATAATAACCCACCCTGTAGAATAAGCCCAGATTAAAGTAGCTGGAAAGGAAATTGTTCCATTCCAAACCGACTTCCTGATACAGGTGGTCCAGTTTTCTGAATTTAAACTGATGGTATTCCGGATGCTTCATATCTCCGATAGTTCCTCTCAGAACAAAATCAAAACTGGAAACATTGTGCCCGAAACTCTTAAAATACAATGGCAGCTTGTGAGTGAAGTAATACGCTATAAACTTATCATTATAATATTTTCCTCCCTCCAGTGTAGCAAATCCAAGGTAAGATGTAAGGTTGAAATTAAAATCTTTACCGGGAGAAGCAAGTCCGTTCATTGTAAAGTTCTTCCAGATTGGGGCTTCACCCAAAACCACCCCTCCATACAATCTGAAACCGGTGGTCCCAATGGGGGTCTTGAAATTATGAACAAACAGGGCATCAAAACGCGAATAATTAAAGTTCCCTTGCAGCAGTTTGTAGCTCTGCTCATAATTAAAATACAGTTCAGGATATTTCTGGTCAATCAGAGATTTTCCCTGAGGTGTCATAATATTGGTAGAATTCGGAGAATATTTTAAGGTAAAAAGGGTGTTGAAATTCCTGTATGAAGTACCTCTGTCTCTGAACTGATAATCAAATTCTGCTTCCTCTGTATTTCGTCTTACGGCAAGCGCAAGGGTAAGACCGTTTGTCACATCATTCATATATGATAAAGAAGCTCCTTTGAAGTGAAAATATTTATCATTATTCAGGTTGTTCCCGAAATTCATCGTTCTCATTTTGAAGTTCCAGAGTTTTCTGTTAAACTCTCCAGATGCTGTTACGTCATCATACACCTCAAATCTGAAAATTGAATTTTTCTCCAACGAGGTTTTCATATCAAGTCCCATTCCGTATTTCCATCTTCTGTCTTTTACACCGTATGCAAAATAATAATCCGGCGAAAAATAAGGATTAAAATTTTCATTAAGCTTGGCTTTTAAACCTAATCTGAAGCCTTCATAAGAGTTATAATTGACAATTTCATCCACAGCGAAGTCTACAGAGCCTACTCTGATCTGCCCGTTCAGTAATCCGGATAAGATCTGGGCTTTGCTGTCTATTTTATATTTTTTACCTAAACTGTCGATGGTCTTATAGGTATTTTGTTCTCTTTCGGTAAGAGGTTCGGTTCTGTAACGGTCCAGAGAATGGCCGTCGATATTTTTTACAGAGAAGGTATACCCTTTGAAATCTTTGGGATTCTCTTCTATGGGAGCTTCGAAATCAAAATATTTTGAGGTAAGAAAAGCGTAGGTTCCAAAGCTTTTTTTAGCTTTCTTATCGTCAGCATGCTCCTTGTCGTCCATCGCCATTTTACCCATTTTAAGCTTGGTTTTTTCATGGGCAAGGAACCATTTGTTATTGTAGAATACCCATGTGCTGGTAATGATCCCGTCGTTTTTATTTTTACTGAAATTTTCAATCTTTTTGATTCCGTAGGTTTCCGTATCTACATAGATAGCACCATTATATTTTCGTTTTCTGTCCGGCTTTTTGTAATTGACTTCACGAAAACGGATCACAAAGTTTTTTCTCCCGTCAAGGGTAACAGTATCCGAAAGAAAGAACCTGTAAAGTCCTCTGTTCTCGGGTTTCACCTGTTCAGGAACAATGTCCCTGTTACTCTGCTGGAGAGCAATCATTTCATAGATAGGCTGTTTCAGGCCAGAAATTCTGTTGTCCAGAATATTGATCTTTTCACCATATTTTTTGGAGTATAAAAACTCCTGTGCCCTTTCCCAGAGAAAGAGTTTACTTTTCGAAAATACTTTTCTTGCGGAAATATTATTCAATGAGTCTTTTTCCCTTTTTTTCTTGAAAATATTTAAATCATTAAAATACTGATTAAACTGAGAAAGGCTGTCCTCATCAATATCCAGGGATATTTTTTCGTAAGATTTATAAGAATAAGAGCCTAAACTTTTTGGAGAATTTTCGTTAAACAGTTTATTTACTTTTTTCAGAATTTCCAATGCTCTGGGATCACTTTTATCTTCAATAACTACAGCTTCAATACTGGTGGTTTTTGAAATTTTTTTGAGCAGGGAAATCTCCATGCTGCTCTCAACTGATATGGTTTCTTTCTGGTAAAAATTGGCGTCAATATCAATGTTTTTGCATCCTGTTTTAAATTCCAAAATGCCCTGTTCATTAGTGTATCCAATGATGGTATTGTCACATGATACTTTTGCATTAATAACAGGTTTTTGACTGGCGTCATCCACAACTTTAATCTTTGATTGTGAATACCCCAAAAAACTAAGCAGAAAAAATAATAACAGTAATTCCCTTTTCATGTAAAAAAACTACGTCAAAATTAATGATATTTATTGTTGTAAAAAAGTTTTTAACAGAGTATAACATTGATTTAATCTAATGTTTTTATGGACTTTGTACCTTATAAAACTGAATGATAAGATCACTTAGATAGTCTTTCTGTCTTTTTTCAGAATTTCCAATAAAAAAACTCCTGAACCAATGATTCTCAGGAGTTTTAATTTTTTTATCTTTTGTGTCCCTGAATGGCTTTATCGATCATCCAGCGCTTTCATAAATTCAATAATATCATCTATTTCCTTATCGGTAAGCTGTAGCGGAGCATCAGACAGTGTCTGATTTTCTACTTTAAATCCAAAAGCTTTTCCACCACCTTTGTTGTAGAAATTCATAACTTCTTTCAATGTTCTGTATCCTCCATTATGCATATAAGGAGCTGTTTTATTGATGTTTCTAAGCGTAGGAGTTTTGAAGGAATGCTGTAATGAAGGCACTGTTTCATGAAACTTTCCTCTTCCCAGATCATTGTCAAATGTTTTATTGTCTCCGTTGATTGCTACTCCTAAAACTTCCTGTTCGGTTTTCTTGAAATTAGGAGGAACTGTACCATTGAATAATGGAATAAAATGGCATATTGCGCATTGGGCTTTTCCAACAAAAAGATTGAATCCACGTTTTTGGCTATCCGTCATTGCTGACTTATTTCCCCTCATATAATCATCAAAAGCAGAATTGAATTTTGACAAAGAACGGATATAGCTCGCCAGCACATTCTGAAGCTGCCACACCTCGGTTTTTTGAGAATGATAAATCTTTTTAAATGCCGCCTGATAGTTTTTATCCTGATTAATTTTCGCCAGAATTACATTCAGATCACCATGCATTTCTTCTTTGTTGGAGATCACATCCGAACTTTGTCCTTCCAGGTCATCCTTTCTCATATCCCAAAACTGGCCGTGCTGATATCCTGCGTAGTTGAGAGAAGGAGCGTTTCTGGCAAGCTCCGAATTTTCCAGAGATATAGATTTTGCAAGCCCGTCAGTAAATGCTTTCTCAGGAATATGACATGTTGCACAGCTTCGGTTATTGTTGTTGGAAAGGATTTTATCATTAAAAAGCTGACGCCCAAGAACTGCTTTTTCTTCAGAGAACGCATATTCTTTTCCTGGAGTGAAAGCATTAGGGTTAAAAGCATTTTTAGCAAAGAAAGTAGCTGCATTTTTGTTTAAAGCAGTCGTTACTTCAACATCCGGAATTTTTTCCTGATTTTTAAAATCCAGCATCAGAGTGGTGATTTTATTCAAATGGTCAGGGATAAAACTGGCGTAGTCAAACGTATTTTTGTCTGTATTCTTTTTCAGAATTCCAACGGTTGAATTAATTTCTGCAATGATACTTTTTAATGCCCTGTCTTTCGACCGGTCGGTGGAAATTTGTTCCAATGTCTCCTTGATTCCTTCCAGCGAAAAAGGCATTTCCTGCAGAAATACACCTGAAACTGGGGTGTCAAAACCTGAAATTCCCAAGCTTGAAATTCTGAATGCTTCCTGTCTTAAAGCATCAAAAACCTGATCTTTACTGATGGTAATGACCTGAAAATTGGTTTCTATAGTATTACTTTTGTTGATGAGTTTATTGAGCATTCTGATCACTTCATCCTTATTCGCTTTATCGTAGGGGTATACCATCTCTTCCAAAATCTGCAATCCTTCCGGCTCTATTTCTGTATGTTCATCCATTTCAATTTCAGGAAGGGCAGGACCATTGATAAACCTAGCAGAGTGGGGAAGGAAGTATTCTACAGCCCATTCCATTTTTTTGTAGGTTTTTCTGATATCCTGAAATTTTTCCTGAAGAAGTTTTTCGTCAGAATCTTTAGAAACAAGGGCTTTCAGTTTATTGATCTGTTTTTCAAAATCAGTATTGGTTTTGATAATCCTGCTTTTTACAGAACCAAGATCTTCGTATACAGGCTGCTGCTTATCATTTTTACAATAATAGAGCGTAAAAAGTGCTGCTGCACAGTATAAGAAAAGAAGTATCGGGTATTTAGAAAGTTTATTCATAGGTATGAAAAAGTATCAACAGAGATTTTCTATTGATACTTTAATTTGATATGAAGGAATTAAAACTATTTTTCTACGTTTCTGATGATTACAATCTGTCCACCTTCTTTATTGGTGTTGATTCCGGAGCCATCAGGGTTTTTGAATTTATCAAGCTGCCATGTATGTGAGTGAATATTCACAGAGAATGTATTTGGAATTCCAATGATGTCAGAAATATCAACCATTGCTCCGAATTCCCATGAGCCAAACTTCTGCAGATCTCCGGACTGATTGTAAGCAGTCTGCCAAGCAGAATCATTTCTGTTATGTTTCATATTCAGCCATGGTTTATATTGCTTTGTAGCAATATTCAGCTGCCAGATATAAGAATCGTGGTTTGCATTTTTGTAATAAGAATCTCCGTCTTCCTGGATGTATACAAAGTTTTCAGTAACACATAAGTTATCAGGATTGATCAGGTTATTTCCCGGATTGGAATCTCCTTCTGCAACTACTTCCAGTTTTCCTGTCAGCATGTTATTGGAGTTCAAGACAAGTTTGTACACTCTTCCCCACATTGTTAATCCAGCTTTTGGATTCACACCGTCAGAAGATTCTCCGGTAGCTGTAAAGTAAATTTCTCTTCCTTTTCCTGCTCCTTTTCTGTAATCTACGTCTTCCACTCTTGAAAAACGGATAGCATTATTGTCAATGTTTTTCTGATTGATCTGAGCTCCTGTAAGGCTCTTAGCATTTGGAATTTCCACAAATTCTACATCGTAGCTGCTTCCTTTCGTCATATCTGTTTCAGTATAGTTGCTGTTGGTTCTTTTTAAAGAATACAACTTACCATTATCCAGATCTCCCTGTGTATCGGCAACATACATGATTAATTGTCCTGCAGACTGGTGGGAAGAAGAATAAGACTGGTCTTCCCCAATGACGATGTAAGTTTTTCCATTGGAAACATCCTTAGGAAGTGGAACTGCATTTTCCATGGAAGCCTTTCCCAATGCTGGTTTTACTCTTGTTTTGTCTGATGCCTGAGATACTGCTGCCAATGGATTCAAAGCATGAACCATACTTTCTTCACCAGATTCTCCGGCAGTAAGAAATGCACTGAAACCATGAGTCTCAGGAGTTGCCAATGTAGCGGAGCATAATCTTGTCATTCCTCCGGTTCCATTTAAAATATATTCTCCTTTTACAGGCTTAAACGTTTTATCCAGATATACTCTTGATACAGACTGCTTGATTTCATGATTGGTGATCATCAGATAGCCGTCAGAGTTCGGATCTTTCATAATTCCCATTCCATCCGGCTGACCTCCGAAAACGAAATCGGGAGAACCTGAAAGAACATCAGAACTGGAAATAAGAGTGGTAATATTTAAATTTTCAAAGCCAGGCATTCCAAAAACGAAAGCGGGCTCTTTGGAAAAATTTTCAATCTTTATTTTGTCATTGACAGGGGTATTGGAGTCCCCGTTATTATCATCATTACAGCTTTGAAAAACAATTGCTGCAAGGAATAGAGCTCCAATAGTTTGGTTAATTTTCATAATTACTTTTTTTGAATTTCGATTAAGGCAAAACTAAAGGTCTATTGTTAACTAAGTTTTAAGAGGATAAAACAAATAGTTTAATATTAGGTAATGATTTGTTAAGATAAGGTCAATAATTAGAACGGGTATAAATAAGGAATGCTCTTATTTTCAATGATTTAAATTTTTGTGTTATTTTCTTTGAACACAAAGGTTTAATCATTTAAAAAACTGTTCTGTTTGATTTGAGAGAAATATGAATATTACATGTGCTTGGTAAGAATCAATAAAATTGATTCCCTTGTTTGCTTCTTGAATATAAAATATTAAGGTTTAAATCTTTGCGTTTTTTTTAAATATATACCATAAAAATAAACCCCGGCTGTCTCAATTCTGAGACAGCCGGGGCTAAAATTTATAATAGATGTTTCTATTTTAGATATTCAAAGCTTTTTGGTAAGCATTTTCCAGACCTTCAAGATTTTTACCACCAGCTGTTGCGAAGCCAGGGTTTCCGCCGCCACCGCCTTGGATTTCTTTTGCAAGATCCTTTACAATAGCTCCAGCCTGATAATCTGCAGCAAGATCATCAGAAACTCCAACGGTAATCATTGGTTTTCCGTCCGCATCAGAAAGAATGATCGTTACTGAAGAAGGAATTTCTCTCTTCAACTGGAATACGATATCTTTTACAGACCCTGCATCCAGAGAAGTTTTCTTTACAAGAAGCTGCTTATTGCCTTTCTGTTCATAAGCATTCTTCCATTCTCCGATTTCTCCTTTTGCTTTTTCTTTTTTAAGAGCATCTACTTCAGCCTTCAATGACGTATTTTCTTCGATCAGTTTTTCGATAGATCTTACCACATCTTTAGACTTTAATAATTGAGAAAGCTCAGCGATCTGTTTTTCAAGATTGTTGAAATATTCCTCAGATTTATCTCCAGAAATGGCTTCAATTCTTCTGATTCCAGCTGCTGCAGAACCTTCAGAAGTGATTTTGAAATGACCGATTTCGCTGGTGTTTTTTACGTGAGTTCCTCCGCAAAGTTCTTTTGAACTTCCAAACTGGATCATTCTCACACTGTCACCATATTTTTCACCAAACAAAGCCATTGCTCCTTTCTCCAGAGCTTCCTGGATCGGAATATTTCTGAATTCCTGTAAAGCAATACTTTCTTTGATCTTTTTGTTTACTTTTTCTTCAATTAATGCCAGTTCTTCCTCAGTCATTTTATTGAAATGAGAGAAGTCGAAACGAAGATAATCAGGACCTACATAAGAACCTTTCTGCTCTACGTGAGTACCTAAAACCTCTCTTAAAGCTTCATGCAGAAGGTGAGTCACAGAGTGATTAGCCTGAGAATTTTTTCTCTCGGAAGCATTTACTTTAGCATAGAAAACAGCACCTGCATCTTTTGGAAGACCATTGATTAACGAAATAATCAATCCGTTTTCTTTTTTCGTTTCCAGTACTTCAAAACTTTCAACAGCATTTTCCAGAACCCCTTTATCTCCCACTTGTCCACCTCCTTCAGGATAGAAAGGAGAACTGCTTAATACCACCTGGTAAAATTCTCCGTCTTTGTTTTCTACTTTTCTGTATCTTGTAATATAGGTTTCAGATTCAATCTGGTCGTAGCCTACAAATGTTTCAGGCTTTGATTCAAGATTTACCCAGTCATATACTTTCTGAGCAGAATCTGCTTTTGAACGAAGCTTCTGTTTTTCCATTTCAGCTTTGAATCCTGCTTCATCAATAGTTAACCCTTTTTCTTCAGCAATAATTCGCGTTAAATCATCAGGGAAACCATAAGTATCATACAACTCAAAAACTTCTTCGCTTGGTAATACTTTCTGATTATTTGCAATGGTCTGCTGAATTAGCTTTTCAACTCTGATCAGACCGTTTTCAATTGTCTTTAAGAATGAATCTTCTTCACTTTTGATCACTTCAGCAACCAATTTTCCCTGCTTTTCAAGTTCAGGGAAGAAAGGTCCCATCTGCTCCTGCAGAACAGCAACCAGTTTGTAAAGGAAAGGTTCTTTCATATCCAGGAATCGGTAAGAATAAGAAATTCCTCTTCTTAAAATTCTTCTGATAACATAACCAGCACCACCGTTCGATGGCAGCTGTCCGTCAGCAATCGCAAAAGAAACCGCTCTGATGTGATCTACTACAACACGGATCGCAATATCTTTTTCATCTTCTAAAATTCCGGTGTATTTCTTACCTGAAAGCTCTTCAACTTTAGAAATAAGTGGGGTGAAAACATCGGTGTCATAGTTGGAAGACTTCCCTTGAAGCGCCATACAAAGACGTTCAAAGCCCATTCCTGTATCTACATGCTGAGCAGGAAGCTTCTCTAAAGATTTATCAGCTTTTCTGTTGAACTCCATGAAAACCAGGTTCCATACTTCTACAACTTGGGGGTGGTCATTATTTACCAGTTCAAGTCCTGAAACTTTCGCTTTTTCTTCCGGTGTTCTCAAGTCAACATGGATTTCTGAACACGGTCCGCATGGTCCGCTTTCACCCATTTCCCAGAAATTATCTTTTTTATTTCCGTTGATGATTCTGTCTTCTGAAATGTGAGATTTCCAGAAATCATAAGCATCCTGATCTCTGTCCAGATTTTCAGAAGCATCACCTTCAAAAATCGTTACATATAAATTTTCTTTTGGAATTCCGTATACTTCAGTCAGTAATTCCCAGGCAAAAGCAATAGCCTCTTTTTTGAAGTAATCCCCGAAAGACCAGTTTCCTAACATCTCAAACATGGTGTGGTGGTAAGTATCTCTACCTACATCATCCAGGTCATTGTGCTTCCCTGAAACTCTCAGACACTTTTGTGTATCGGCAATTCTAGGGGCGGTAGGAGTTTTGTAACCAAGAAAAAAATCCTTGAATTGTGTCATTCCGGAGTTGGAAAACATAAGGGTAGGATCATCTTTCAGCACAATTGGAGCTGAAGGAACGATAAGGTGTTCCTTACTTTTGAAATAATCTAAAAATTTTTGACGTATCTCTTGTGATGTCATAGTATTGCTTTTGCTTTTTTTAATATCAAATTTTTGATAAGATGCAAATTTAAGATTTTTAAGCGATTTGTAATAATTTTATGCCATGTTTTGAATGATGACGGGTTTGGGTAATAGGTGTGTGGTAAACCTATAAGGTTTGTAGTACCTGTAATCAATAATAATCTTTCTAATTTTGCAGTTATCCGTTTAACTTATTACCTTCGTGATGATCTGATTAAGATAAAAATATCCTTTCCCATGATGAAAAATGAAATTCTGAAAAGCTGGATAGAGCAATATTCGGGGCCTCTCCTGAAAAAAGCGCTGTATCTGCTTTCGAATAAAGAAGATGCTCAGGACGTAGTTCAGGAGGTTTTTCTTGCTGCCTATTCGGGATATGATTCTTTTGAAGCGAAAAGCCAGCCTCTCACCTGGCTGATGGCTATTCTGAACAGGAAAATTGCTGATTTTTACAGGAAAAAATATAAATCAGAGCCTAATATCAGACTTGATCATTTTTTTGATGAAACCGGATCATGGAAAAATAATGATGTTTTGAATAACTGGGATGTATCTGGTGAAGGTGATGAACTTTTAGACAGCGCAGATTTTAATAAAACATTGGAGGAATGTATCGAGGAACTGCCCTCCAGATGGAAAATCCTGCTTAAAATGTATTATATAGAAGAAAAAAAAGCACCGGAAGTAAGTCAGGAATTGGAAGTTTCTACGACTAATCTTTGGAAGATTTTGCAAAGAAGCCGTATGCAGCTCAGAGAGTGTCTGGAGTTTAACTGGTTTTCAAAATCATAAGTGAAATGATAAGAAGAATACTACATATATTATTTTTACCATGCAGTGAGGCCACGTTACTGATGGAAAAGAGGAATGCCCAATCCATTTCTTCAAAAGAAAACAGAATGCTCACTATGCACCTGATGATCTGTAAATGGTGCAGAATGTACAATGAAAAGCTGGCTCTTCTGGATAAAGCTTTTAAAAAAACTTTTTCTGAAAAAGAAACTGAAATAAATGAGTCGGAAATTCAGGATTTTAAAAATAAAATGATCGATAAATTGAATTTTTAAGAAAATTTCTGTCAGGATTGTAAAAAGACTCCGACTATACTATTGAAAACAATAAAGTATTCAATTAAAATCTTAAAACATGGTCGGAACAGTACAGGAATCTAAAAATCAATTGACCCGGACCGGGTATTACATCTCACTCTTCGGAGCAGCTCTTATTTTGCTGTGGATTGGCATTTTCAAATTTACCCCCACAGAAGCTTCAGCAATAAGACCCTTGGTGGAAAACCATTTCCTAACTTTTTTCGTATATAAAATTATGAGCGTCCAGGCAGTGTCAAATCTTATCGGAGCGATAGAAATTATCATTGCATTACTCCTCATATTTAGTGCGAAATTTGCTGTACTGAAGAAGTATGCAGGCATAGGAATGATAGTGACTTTTCTGGTGACATTAAGCTATTTATTTACAACACCGGGGATCTGGAAAATAGTGGATGGAGTGCCTGTGACGGATTTCTTTATTTTAAAAGACCTTATGCTTTTAGGATTTGGATTAATGATCGTTCAAAATAATAAGTAATGAATAAAAAGGTAAAAATGAAAAATATATTAATTGTACTCGGAGTCATTCTGGGTATAGCAGTCTTTGCTGCTGGATCCGGGCTTTTCAAAAAAAATAAGCCAAATGTAACGGAAATAAAAAAAGAAAATGAGAAAATTATGGATAGTAAAAACGTTAGAGAGATTTATTTTGCAGGTGGATGTTTCTGGGGAACAGAACATTTTTTTCAACAAATTCGTGGAGTTGTAGGAACAGAAGTGGGTTATGCCAATGGAAATACCCAAAATCCTACTTATGAAGAGGTGGTAAGTCATACAACAGGCTTTGCTGAAACAGTGAAAGTGAAGTATGATCCCGAGCAGGTAGATCTGAAACTGTTGATTGATTTATATTTTAAAACAATTGATCCTACAAGTAAAGATCAGCAGGGAAATGACAGAGGAAACCAGTACAGAACAGGAATCTATTTTACCAACAAAACAGATGAAGCTGTGGTAAAAGATGAAGTGCAGAAACTGGCGAAAAACTATAACAAACCTTTATTGGTGGAAACAATTCCATTGAAAAATTTCTACAGAGCAGAAGATTATCATCAGGATTATCTGGATAAAAATCCGGGAGGCTACTGTCACATTGAACCGGGACTTTTTGAAATGGCAAAAAAAGCCAACCCGCTTCCAAAGCCAGCCTATCAAAAACAGGATAAAAAAGTTTTAAAAGAAAAATTATCCGCAGAACAATATAATGTTACTCAGGAAAACGGTACAGAAAGACCTTTCCAGAATGAATACTGGAATGAAACCCGTGAAGGAATTTATGTAGATATTACCACTGGAGAACCTTTGTTTGTCTCAACAGATAAATTTGAATCCGGCTGTGGATGGCCAAGTTTCTCAAAACCAATTACAAAAAATCTGATTGACGAAAAACTGGATCGTACCCATGGTATGGATAGAGTAGAAGTAAGAAGTAAAACCGGTGATGCCCATTTGGGACACGTTTTTACAGACGGACCGCAGGATAAAGGTGGACTTCGTTACTGCATCAACAGTGCTTCGCTGAAATTTATTCCTAAAGCGGAAATGGAAAGTAAAGGATACGGAAAATATCTTCCGTTGTTAGATAAAAAGTAATGTGAAAGTAAGGCTGCCATCTGGCAGCCTTTTTATTTTGAATTAATGATGCAATTGAAACCTTTCTTTAATGCTGAACATTGAAATATTCAGAAATATCAGAAATCCAAAAATAATATAGGAGGTTTCTTTAGAAGCAGTAGTAAACAAATTAAAGATTTTCCCGTATCGGGTAGTTCCAAAATTATTGAAAGTTTCTGCTGGTCCCCAATCTATAGTATCGTTACAAAGCAAACATTCATATTCGGGAGCTTGGACATTGGGAGTAATATAGTTATAAACCGCAAAAATATGTCCTGTTTTCTCCAGGTCAACGGCATACTGTTCTTGTTTAGCTATTGCCAGATCATTCAAAACAGATACAAAATCACCATATGTATTATTTTGACCTAAAATAAATTCAATACCAGACTCTTTCTCATTTCTTTTCTGAAGATTTTTCAGTTCAGAAACATATAATTTTGAATTTTCTTTGGCTGTACCGTGGGCTATTTTTATTTTTTGGTAATTCCAGTGTCTATAAGTTTCAAAACTTTCAAATGTATTTTTACTCCCTTCTCTTTCTTTGGCAGGAAGTCCAATGTCAATAACAGAAACGTTAATGTCTTCAAACTTTTGGTTTCCGTAATACCAGAATAAAACAGGAATCAGTACGGCGCTGATCAATCCCGGAAAGTAGTATATTTTTTTCATGGCTAGTTTTTGACAGTACTGAATGAAAATTTTAAGCCAAAAAAAGTGATCCGAAAACGAACCACTTTAAAAATAATCTTTAAATATTTTAATTATTCAATCTTTAAATCCTAAATATTTCCATCTACCAATCCCTTTTTCTCAAAATCCAGTATGATCCGAATATAAAAATAGCAGACCATACCAGACAGGCAATAAGACTTTCTGTAGGGTAATGTAATTCATATTTCGCACCCAGCATTTTAGCCATATTCAATCTCATCATCGGATTAGGAATAAGGCTGGACATGCTTTCCAGCGGTAAAAGATGTGTGATGAAGAAGTCATTCTGAAGAACTTCATTTCTTTGCGGACCCTGCATCCCTTTTACTTTGTAGAAAACTTCAACAGCCGTTAAGATTCCCTCGCCAATCCAGAAAACAAAAAGCGCAAGAAATACAAATACCGATTTTCTCAGTAAAATGGAAAGGAACATTAAGAAACAGAAGAAAGTAAATAATTTTACCAGATAATTTCCAATGAAGAAAATTTCTGCAAAAACCTTTGTAGATTCTGTTGTATTCGAATACTGATATCCTAAGAATATAGTAAGACCAAATACAATTGCGGTTGAAACAATAGTGAAAATACTTATCGTCAATAGTTTTGAAGTAATGAATTCCTTTCTGCTCAATCCATCAATAGTATTCTGCTTGAACATTCGGTTGCTGAATTCCTGTGAAATGGAGAAAACAATGATCAGTCCCAGGAAAATTTTCAATAAAGCAACAATCCAGGTGGTGAAGTTCCAGATTTCCGGGAAATTATAAATTCCCTGTTCCTTTAAATTAATCGTTCCTCCAAAAACATCAAAGTCAACCAATCCGATGAAAAGCAAAGCGATAAGAATGGCGAAATAAAGTATCGTAAAGACCTTAAACGGTTTGTAGTTCAGGTTTTTGTAGTATTCCAGTTTTAATAATTTTATCATGACTAATTGGTGTTTTTTACAAGTTCAAGGAATTGAGATTCAAGAGACAGTTTTTTCTTGGTCAAATGGGAAAGGTAAATTCCCCTCTCTGCCAGTTTCTGATTCATTACCGAAGCCGAAATAGAAGCATCATCACGGATCTGAGCCTTGATAAGATCGCCTTCCTGATTGATGGAGGAGAACCATTGAAGCTCGTTCAGCGCATTTAAAAGTAATGTATTATTGTCAGCTTTCAGTTCAAAGTATCCGTTGTTGGAAGTCATTTCGTCTACTCGTCCGCAGTAAATGGAATTTCCTTCTTTCAGTACAATGACATGGCTGCAGATTTTTTCAATTTCATCCAGAAGGTGGCTGGCAATAATGATCGTGATTCCCTGCTTGGCAATATTGCTGATGATTTCTCTGATCTGGATGATTCCTTCAGGGTCCAGTCCGTTGGTTGGTTCATCTAATATCATTACTTCAGGATTGTTCAGCATAGCCGAAGCGATGGCCAGACGCTGTTTCATTCCCAAAGAAAAAGTTTTGAAAGTATCTTTTCTCCTTTCAAACAGATTAACGGTCTTCAGAACTTCATCAATCCTGGAATAAGGGGCTTTTTTAATTTCTGCTACAATCTTAAGGTTGGTTTCCGCACTTAAATAAGGATAAAAGTTGGGCTGCTCGATAATCGCTCCAATCTTTTTTAAAGTTTCCGGATCAGTTCCTTTCTTACCAAACCAGAACCAGTCTCCGCTGGTAGGGTTGATTGTTGAAAGCAGCATCCCGAAAGTCGTAGATTTTCCACTTCCATTGGGACCCAAAAGCCCATAAACATTTCCTTTTTCGACATCAAAAGAAATATTGTTGACCACAACTCTTTTGAATTTCTTCGTCAAATTTTTTACTGATAAAATCTTTTCCATGTAATTTGTTTTACATAGTAGTAGTCTATATAAATTAGATAATGTTACAGAATTATCATAAATCAATGTCAATTTATTTGTAAATACATTAAATTTGATAGAATTAATCAATACTTATGAAGCTAATTGAACTGGCAGAAGAACTGAATGTTTCTGCAGAAGCCATAAAACAGTTTATACAGGATTTTGATCTTGAATTGGTAGACTGTATCAGTACAAATTTTGAAGTAAAGGAAGATTTTGAAAAATTTGCCCGCGAAAATGTAGACTTTTTAAGATTATATGAAAAAGATCTGGACAAAAATAAAACTTTGGAGCAGATTGCCAAAGTCATCAATCAGCCTAAAGACAAGGTAGAAAAGGTAATTAAAGATAATAACCTCAATATTTTTGATAACGGTTTTTTCAAATCTTCTATATCAAGTTACGGAATTGATAACAAATTAGGCGGAAACTATAAGTTTGTTTATAATTATTTCGGGAGTAAAACCAGCCTTCAGCAAAGAGATTTCATAGGATACAGAGATCTGTTTTTTTATACATCCACTGTTTTGGAACCCTTCCTGAATCCACAACAGATCAAAGATTGGGGGATCAACAAGCCTGCAGGAATTATTCTCTATGGCCCTCCGGGAAGCGGTAAAATATTTTGGGCGAATAAGATTGCTGAAATCATTGGATATCAGTTTAAAGAAGTAAAAAAACATTATTTGAGCGCTTCGCTGATTGACGGAAATGAAACCAATTTCAGTGATTTCCTGTTGAACATGATGAAGGAAAATAAAATGCTGCTCTTTATGGAGGATTTTGATGAAATTATGATGCAGAGAAGAGCTGAAATAGATGTTGCTTCCTGTAATCTTGAAGCTCAGGAACTTATCCTTCATTATATCGGGAAATTTGAAAAAGAGGGAGTTTTAATGGTTGGTTCTGCCAATTCAGTTTCAGAAATTGACGAAGAAATTCTTGCTCCGGGAAGATTTGATGTCATGATCCCGATCTTTCCTCCCAATGCTTCAGAGCGGTCAGAAATCATTTTATATGCTATGACCAGAGGATTGGAAGAAGATTCTTTACTTTACAAAATACTGAAAAATAACAAGGCAGATAAAATCCCTTTCTGGCATGAAATATCTTCAAAGATGAAAGCATTCAGTAACACAATGCTGATAGATTTTACCCAAAGCTTAAAGAAAAGAATTAAAAATCTTTATCAAAGAAGCAGAAACGAGAAGCTGAAAATTGATCAGAATCTTTTGAGAGGAGCTTTAAGGGATGCCGGTTCCAAGCTTACTGAAGAATATCTTGATCAGGTTGCCCGGTTCTTAGCCGATGCCATTATTAATAATTTTGATGATTTTAAGTTTAGGATTCAGGCACTGAAAAGCGAACTGGAAACCTACAGAGTTGTTGAGGAACCACAAAGAACCATCGGATTTCAGCATAATAACGAGGAGAAAGATAAAGGGTAAAATGTTCAACGTTTAAGGTTCAAAATTTAAAGTTTAAAATTTGAGGTTTGCAGCTACATAATTTATCTTTTACCTGATCCACATTCTTCATTAATACATTTTACTTTCTGCATTCTACATTTATAAAAAGTCACTCATGAACAGCATCTGGGAACTGGACACTTTCTACAGGAAAAGAGATATCATCATCATTGGTGCAGGGTTTTCCGGGCTCTGGACTGGTTTATCTATGAAAGAGAAATATCCTGAAAAATCTGTTTTAATCATTGAGCGAAATGCTATTCCTCTGGGAGCTTCAACGAGGAATGCCGGGTTTGCCTGTTTCGGAAGCTTTACCGAAGTTATTGCCGATTCACAGAAAATGGGTTGGGAAAAAACGCTGAAGCTCGTTAAAATGAGATTTGACGGGCTTAAGAAAATCAGACAGTATTTTAAAAATAATGAAATCGATTTTGAATTGAATGGAGGTTATGAGATTTTAAATAATGAAGAACCTTTATTCCAGATTGATACCGTTAATGAAAAGCTGAAAACAATAACCGGTCTGGATCAGACATATACTCTGAAACAGGATAAAATACAGGAATTCGGGTTGGGAAAATCTGCATTTCTGATTGAAAATCCTTGTGAAGGAAGTCTGCATTCAGGAAAGCTGTTGCAGAAACTTTTGGAAAAATGTCATGAACTGAAGGTAGAATTCTTGTTCGGAACAGAGGTTGAAAATATTGAAGAAACGGCCCATGAGGTTGAGATTCGTCTTTCCGATAATATTTCTGTAAAAGCAGATAAAATCATCTATTGCACCAATGCATTCACTTCCAGGTTCCTGGAAAATGAAAATATCATTCCTGCCCGTGGACAAATTCTTCTGACAGAACCGATAGAAGGATTGAAGCTGAAAGGAACTTTTCACTATGATGAAGGGTATTATTATTTCAGGAATGTAGGAAACCAAGTTCTGTTGGGTGGTGGAAGAAACCAGGATTTTGAAACAGAAGAAACAACTGCTTTTGAAACGACAGAATTTCTGCAAAACCATTTGGAAAACTTTTTAAAAGAAGTCATACTTCCTCAGAAAGACTTTAAAATTGCACTTCGCTGGTCAGGAATTATGGCCATGGGCTCAGAAAAAACACCTATTGTAAAACAGCTTTCGGAAAGACAGTTTTGTGCTGTAAGACTTTCAGGAATGGGAGTTGCCTTAGCTCCAAAGATTGGTGAAATGATTGCAGAAATGATATAAATACAATGAAATATTTACCTTTTGAACGTATTACTTATAGAACAAATTTATCAGAACAGGAAGTTTTGACGAGACTTTCCGGCTTTGTAGAACCAAAAAAATATGGCTTAGGAAGAAATCCCATAAAGGATTATGAAGGATCTGTAAATGAAAATAGTTTTGAAATCAGCAGAGTGATTAGGAACAGGAATTCCTTTCTTCCTCAGATAAATGGTGCTGTTCAAAAAAATAATAATGGAACACAAATAGACGTAGCCATGAAATTACATGCATTTGTATTGCTTTTTTTAATTGTATGGTGTTCATTTGCCTTATTTTTCTTTATAGGTATTACTGTGAGAGATATAGGAAATAAAGAAATATCAGTAGAGTTTTTCATGCCTTTATTGATGTTATTATTTGTGTATGCTTTAACAATGGTGGGTTTCAAGATGGAAAGTAAAAAATCGAAAGAATACCTCAGAAAAAGCTTTGAAGCTGAAATAATAAAGGAATCGTGACTTTTAAGTCAATTTCTGAAATCTTTATTAACTCTAAAAGTCAGAATCCCGAACCTTAAACCCCGGAACCCGAATTCCGAAAACTCGGAACTCAAAACGCTCCACTCTAAAAGAATTCCTTATTTTTGCAAAAAGAAAAAATCGTGATTAACAACGACCAGATAAAAGAAGTTCAATCCAGAATTGAAGACTTACACAGATACCTTCAGATTGAAAAAAAGAAAATAGAAATTGCTAATGATGATGAAAAAACAGCAGCTCCTGAATTTTGGGATAACCCGAAAACTGCTGAAGCATTCTTAAAACAGCTTCGTTCCAAGAAAAAATGGGTAGAAGGCTATGATGAAATTCAGACGCAGTTTGAAGATATGCAGGTTTTAGTGGATTTTGCTAAAGAAGATCCGGATTCTGAAAAGGAACTGGATGAAACATTTCCGCAATTGGTTGAAAAAATTGAGGACCTTGAATTCAAAAACATGCTTTCTAACGAAGGTGATGAGCTTTCTGCGGTACTTCAGATCACGGCTGGGGCTGGAGGTACAGAAAGCTGTGACTGGGCAGCTATGCTGATGAGAATGTATACAATGTGGGCAGAAAAGCAAGGGTATAAAATCCGTGAGCTAAACTTTCAGGAGGGTGATGTAGCAGGTGTGAAAACGGTTACTCTGGAAATTGAAGGAGAATTTGCTTTTGGATATTTAAGAGGTGAAAATGGAGTGCACCGTTTAGTAAGAATTTCGCCTTTTGACAGTAATGCGAAACGTCATACCAGTTTCGTTTCCGTATATGTTTATCCTTTAGTAGATGATACTATCGAAATTAATATTAACCCTGCTGATATATCTTTTGAAACGATGAGGTCTTCCGGAGCAGGAGGACAGAATGTAAACAAGGTAGAAACCGCTGTACGTCTTCGTCACGCACCAACAGGAATTATTATTGAAAACTCAGAATCCCGTTCCCAGCTTCAGAATAAAGAAAAAGCCATGCAGCTCCTTCGTTCAAGATTATACGAAATGGAATTGGAAGAGCGTATGAAGGCAAGAAATGAGATAGAAGCCAACAAAATGAAGATCGAGTGGGGAAGCCAGATCCGAAATTACGTAATGCATCCTTACAAACTCGTAAAAGATGTACGCTCAGGTCATGAAACTTCAGATGTAGATGCAGTAATGAATGGAAATCTTACTCCATTCTTAAAAGCATTTCTAATGGCCGATGGAACCGCAGTTTCTGATGATGACCTCGACTTATAAAAATCATGTTTGAATTTTAGTTAAAATCTTATAATTAATTTTTGTTTCAGACATTTTAGACCTACTTTTGTTGTTCATCGATATTTATGGAAGATTTCAATAGCTGGAAGGATTTATTAAACCCGGAATTTTATATTAAAATGGGAGGGTTTTGGCTTATTTTATTTATTGTATTTGCTGAAACAGGTCTTTTTGTAGGGTTTTTCCTGCCAGGAGATTCACTTTTATTCGTTTCAGGAATTTATGCCGTTGAAATCATCAAAGAGACTTTTGGCTCTACAGGGAGTGATTTCTTAGATACTACATTATTAGCTTCGGGAGTAGCTCTTGCCGCTATTATTGGAAATGAAGTAGGATATTATTTTGGAAGAAAGGCTGGACCTGCTTTATATAAAAGACCGGATTCAATGCTTTTCAAGAAAAAATACCTTTACCAGGCGCATGATTTCTTTGAAAAACATGGAGCTCTGGCTGTTATTATGGCTAGATTCTTACCGGTTGTTAGAACCTTTACCCCAATTGTAGCAGGAATTGTGAAGATGGATAAAAAGGAGTTTTTAAGAGATAATGTTATTGGTGCTGTACTATGGTCATTTATTTTGATCTTTGCCGGACATTATCTGGATAAACTGTTTATGGAGCAGTTTGGAATCAACTTAAAAGAAAAGCTGGAATATATTATCATCGTTATTGTATTGGTAACAACACTTCCGGTAATCTTCAAGTTTGTTTTTGGAAAAAAAGAAGATCTTTCTAAAAAATACGAAGATCAGGATTTTGAATAAGAAACTCAATCAAAAATATAGAGCCGTCTCAAATATGAGCCGGCTTTTTTATTGTTTATGAATGACATTTTTTCCTATAAAAATTATAAGGTTATTTTTTAACGCAAAGATTATTTTTTATAATAAACCATTTTAAGAAGGCAAAGAAGGGAATCAATTTCACTGATTCTTTCTCTAAGCATACATATATTTCTAAACTTCATCAGTGACGGAGTCACTTCTCCTTGTTCTCTTAAGATAAAACAGTTGAATAATAAATCCTTTGCATTGAATAAAATAAAGTCTGATATAAGCCTCTATTTTTTTATCCATTCCAGAATATTCGGATAAATAATACTGTCTCTTTTTCTTTTACTGAAGAACCTTGGAGTATGGCCCGCTCCTTTCATGAAAATGAATTTGTGTGGAACATTCATCTTGGTAAGCGCTGAGTCCATGGCAATTCCCTGATGCTGATTAACCAGAACATCATTATTCCCCTGAAATAGGAGGGTAGGAACATTGGTAATATTAGCAATAGGGCTGGCTTCCTTAAAGGCTTCAGACACGTTTTTTCGGTCAAATTTACGGCCTACCACCTTTTGAAAAGTTGGAGAAGTATATTTGGAATAAAAAGATTTAAGATACTCGGAACTGTAAAAATCTGTAGGCCCACTGAGAGAGATAATCTTTTTGATCTGATCAGAATGCTGATATCCGTAAAGCAATGCCAAATGTCCGCCGGCACTTTCTCCCAGAAGAATATAATTGTTAGGCTGAAGTTCTGCCTTTTCCGTTAAAGAGTTGAATTTTTCAATTGCCAGTCCAATATCCTCAAGCTGTTCTTTGTAAGTGATTTCTTTCTTTGCAGAAACCAATCTGTAATTCATATTAATACTCGGAATCCTGTTTTCAAAAAGCATTTTTTGAACCTGTATCATATGCTCTTTTTTGCCTAAAGTCCAGGCTCCACCATGAACAATAAGAACTACCGGAGAATTTTCAGCATAATCTTTGGGAAGAAAGACATCCATTTTCTGCCTTTTGTGCTCACCATATTTTAAATTGTAAATCTTTTGCTGGCCTCCCGGACCTACCCAGACTCTGAACTTCGTATTGCAGGACTGCAACAGAAAACCGAAGCATCCCATCACAAAAAAATGATACCGGAGAATGAGCTTTTTCATTACTTAAATTTACAAAAAATTCTATTGATTATGACACAATCAATGCTTGATTATAACTTTTCTGCTGTTTTTGACGAAAGCCCTTTTTTGATTGTAATAACGTCTTTTTCTCCTTTTTTGAAAATGAAAGAAATCTCGGTGTCATCATCCTGCAGGAAAAATACATCCTCTTTTTCAGCCAGCATTCTTACTTTAGGATCTTTATTATTTTGTATAAAAAGCTGGCCGTTTTCGTACAAAATATGAATTACACTGTCATCGGAAAGCTGATAATCACCCACGTATTTTTTAAGTATATCAGCACTTAACACTGCTTCTTTCTTAGGTTGTGGAAGCGTATAAGGCTGTTCTAAAAGAGCTGCTAAAATAGTATTACCTGCTTTCTCCAGTTTTTTACTCGTAATATTGTTCAGAAGAATAATGCATAGATCATCCTCAGGGAGCATGGCAAAATAACTTGTAGAACCTTCTATATTTCCGCCATGGTTAATAAGTTTTTTCCCATAAAGATCATCAATAAACCAACCATATCCGTACCCGCTCAAAAAAGGTGTGGTAGCTTTTTTAAACGCTTCTTTGGAAACAATTTTATAATCTCTCAATCCGATATAGTATTTGTACAGGTCTTCAACTGTACTGTAGATTTGTCCTGCAGGACCGGTTAAGGTAGAATTCCATACTTCAGTTTTTTCCTGTTTTGTCTTTGAAATATACGAATATGGAACCGTTTTGTATGGACTTTTCAAAGCTAAATAGTTAAAGCCTGTATGAGTCATCTTTAAAGGATTTAAGATGGTTTTTCTTACAGCATCTTCATAAGAAAGTTCAGTTACTTTTTCAATGATCATTCCCAGTAAAATATATCCCGAATTGGTATACGAAAATTGAGTGCCGGGCTCAAAATCCAGAGGTTCATTCCTGAAAAAAGAGAGTTCTTTATTTTTAGCAATGGTTTTTCCGGTGTGAAGCAGACTGAAATATTCTTTATTTCGTAATACTTCATAAATTCCCGAAGTGTGGGTAAGGAGATGCTCAATAGTGATTTCATTTCCTCTTGGATAATCGGGAATAAACTTTGAAATAGGATCTTTAACAGAAAGTTTTCCCTCTTCGCTTAGCTTTACAATGATTAAAGCGGTGAAGGATTTGGTTAAAGAAGCAATCTGATAAACACTTTGGTCCTGATTGAGTATCTTTTTTTCTGCATCTTGCCAACCGTATGATCTTTCAAAAATGTTTTTATTCTGATAATGAATTAAGGCTGTTCCATTAAATTTATTAATACCCGCGAATGCCCTTATAATGCCGTCTATTTCTTCTTTTTTCTTTTCCTGATTAAAGCCGCTGAGATGAGTTTCTGTCTGAGCTTTTAGAGTTGAGCAGAATGTACTTAACAGACAAAACAAACATCCTAAAGCTAAAATATGAAATTGACGTTGCATAGGTATCAGATTTAAAAAACGGTTAAAATTAAGCTTAATATTGATAGTTTACAATTCTGTGTCTGTAAGTACCTGAATATCATGTTACATTTGCAAAAACATTAGAATTGATCTCGGCTATTGTTTAGAATTACAGGTTTTCAGCATAGCGGCTCAAAGAATTATTGTATCTGGGCAGATGTTTTGATATTGCTTTTAATGCTATAGATAACGCTTCTTTGTGCTCTCCGGCTGAAGAAAGTGACAGCGCTAAAAAAGAATCTACTGCATCGTTCAGTTCATCGGAATAATTAGCTTTTTCTTCCCTTAAAATATGAATACTTTCTTCTATTTTCCCATTATTTCTTAAAGTGCTTGCCAGCTGGATTCTTGCTCTTCTTCTTCGTAAACCGGTTAATCCTTTATTTAATGCCGATCTGTACAAGGGTTCCGCTTCCTTTTCATGTCCGGTAGAGTCAAAAGCGCAGGCTCTTTCAAAATCAGCAATAGCCTGGGAATCTGTAAGCGTAAGTAATTCTACATGATTTTTAATTTGCTGAATAAAATTTTCATTGCTTATTGTTCCAAGTTTCAGCCATATACTTTGCAATTGGCTTTCCCAGTTTTCATCCATTGATTAGATTTTAAACAAAGATATAAAATATTGAAAGTGGAGCATTATCTAATCATTCTCATAATTTTCAAAATTATTGTCATATTATGAATCCAAAAACGGAATTAAATATTTATTTTTGCTGAACTTAACAAAGATTAAAAAATTATTAAAATATGGCATCAGGCTTTTTTGCAATTTTAGATGATATTGCAGCATTGATGGACGATGTAGCAGTTACCAGTAAGATTGCTACCCAAAAAACAGCGGGGATTTTAGGAGATGACCTTGCTGTAAATGCAGAAAAAGCCACTGGCTTTCTCTCTTCCAGAGAACTTCCGGTTTTATGGGCAATTACAAAAGGTTCTTTTATCAACAAACTGATCATTCTGCCTATTGTTTTTTTACTCAATTGGTTGTATGCTCCGGCTATTAATTATGTATTGATCCTTGGAGGAATCTATCTGGCTTTTGAAGGCGTTGAAAAAGTAATAGAATTTCTTTTTCACCGTGACAAAAAGGGGCATGAAGTTATAGAGGAAATTGTAGAAGACGAAAAAAGTTCTGAAGAAATAGAAAAAGAGAAAGTAAAATCGGCAATTACAACGGATTTTATTTTATCAATCGAGATCGTTATTATTGCTTTAGGAACAGTACTGGAAGAAAGCCATCCTTTCATTACGCAGATTTTAGTAACGAGCTTGGTTGCATTTATCGCTACTGTTGGAGTTTATGGAATTGTAGCTTTAATTGTAAGAATGGATGATGCAGGGTTTAAATTAATAAAGAAAAGTAACGATAAAGGTTTTTTCGGGAGGCTTGGGCATATATTAGTGAAGGCTTTACCTATTGTTATTAAAATATTAGGAGTCGTAGGAACAATTGCTTTAATAATGGTTGCTGGTGGAATTTTTCTACATAGGATTGAATTTTTCCATGGCATACTTCCAACTTGGCCAGATGTTTTGAAAGAGCTTACGCTTGGTGTTGTTGGCGGA